>DATCXS010000405.1:0-4727 GCA_036565645.1 Mucilaginibacter sp. | reverse complement strand
GGTAAAGGGTGATCTTGTCGGTACCTGAGCCTACGTAGCCGTAGTCCGCATCGGCCATTTCGCCCGGGCCGTTTACAATGCAGCCCATAATACCAATCTTCAACCCTTTAAGATGACTGGTACGGCTGCGGATCATCTGCGTAGTCACCATCAGATCAAACAACGTACGGCCGCAGCTTGGGCATGATATATATTCAGTTTTTGAGATACGTGAACGGGTAGCCTGCAAAATACCGAAAGCAGTAGAAGTGATGACCTTGGTTTCTACCTGTGGCGCATCGATCCAGATACCATCGCCGAAACCGTCTATGAGCAGAGCGCTAAGGTCTGTTGATGCGTACAGCTGTAAGTTCTGAGTCTTGAGTTCTGAATCTTGAGTCTGAAAGCTATAAGATCTTTTAATAATAACCGGCACATCAAGGCCAAGCTCTTCCATTTTAAAGAAAAATGAACGCTGGTCGGCCATGCCGTGTAGCGAATCAGTCTCCAAAACAAAAACCAGAGAGTTATTGAATGGCAGCGAACCAAAAGCATCCGAATCTATATCTGCAGGTTTTACGCGCACCAGGTTTAAGGCTGACGAATGGTCGTCTGCCTCAATAAATTCGTGCAAGGTAAATACCGGGTGACAAAGCGTTTTGTCGGCCAGTTTTTTCCAGGCGTTGTAGTTATAAAGCTGTTTTAAGTTAGACGGCAGATTAAACGACGGCAGTTCATCGCCAAAATAAACAAAATCAACCGATTGCTCGGCCATGTTATATTTATCTAATACCGGTGAGTAGATATAGCCCGCATCGTTTAATACCGCGGCATCTTTCAAATTAGCTTTTGATAGATCGACCACCACGCGCGGCACCATGTGCCCGCCAATGAAGGCATTTGCCTCATAAGTTTGGCGCTTTTTATAGGCATAAGCCCCCTCTAAATCTCCCCCTGTTGGGGAGACTTTTGCAGCTTTGTTATTTAAAGCCCTCCCTTCCGGGGAGGGCTTGGGAGGGGCTGCTTTTCGTTCGAAATATCTATTTACCAAAGCAATAGCCACCGGTGCTTCGGCTTCGGGTTCTTCGGTCAGAGATACGCGGACGGTGTCGCCCAGGCCGTCTTCCAGTAAAGTACCGATGCCCACAGCGGACTTGATGCGACCATCCTCGCCATCACCGGCTTCGGTAACACCAAGGTGCAGCGGATAGTTCATGCCTTCGGACACCATGGTTTCAACCAGTAAACGATAAGCCTGCACCATAACCTGCGGATTGCTCGATTTCATCGATATCACTAGGTTATAATAGTTCAGGGTCTCGCACATGCGCATAAACTCCATTGCCGACTCGACCATACCTTGTGGCGTATCGCCGTAACGGCTCATGATCCGGTCGCTCAAAGAGCCGTGGTTAGTGCCGATGCGCATAGCAGTGCCGTACTCTTTGCAAACTTTAACCAGCGGCGCAAATTTTTGATAGATGCGTTGCAATTCGCCCTGGTATTCGGCGTCGGTATAATCTATCTGGTCAAATTTCTTTTTATCAGCATAGTTGCCAGGGTTAACCCGTACTTTTTCTACTATGCGTGCAGCTACCTCGGCAGCGTTGGGAGTAAAATGGATGTCGGCGACAAGCGGGGTATTATAGCCGCGTTCGCGAAGCTGTTTCTTGATCACGGCCAGGTTCTGGGCTTCCTTGATGCTTGGCGCAGTAATGCGCACTAATTCGCAACCGGCATTGATCATGCGGATGGATTGCTCGACTGTACCAATGGTGTCCATGGTATCGGTAGTAGTCATGCTTTGTATGCGGATGGGATTATTGCCGCCCATGGCCAAATCGCCAATCATTACCTCGCGGGTAACAAAGCGCGAATACTCAATTAATGAGTTACAATAGCGGCCGGGCAACAATTTAATAGCAGAAGCATCCATGCAGGTAAAAAATTAATCTGACGCAAAATTACGAATATGTTGTTGCAGATAAGGGTAAAAATTAAAAGTATCAGCATAATAAGCACTATTTATTACCTTTCGGTGTATTTTTGTAATCAACATGAACGAAGAATATTACATAATTGAAGACGACCAGAAAAAAGGGCCATATACTTTTAGTGAGATCATGCAGATGGATATTGATATCCATACAGAAGTTATTACCGGCGCGAATGATACACCACAGTATGCCTCAGAGCTTTCAGAATTTAATGAATACTTTGAGCGTAAAGGCATTTATTTCCCAACCGAAGATAATCTGGCCAGCTTTGGCAAAAGGGCGGGTGCCTTTTTGATTGATTACCTGGGTTGGTATTTGCTGCTATCGAATATTATTTCGCGTACAACAATTATTGTGTTGCCGACAAATTACAGGATAGGCGACCCGGTTCCGCCCGAAATGTTCAAGCTTTCATTATTGATGCTTGGCTCTTTCTTAATATACAATACTATCTGCGAGGCTACCGGTTTGAAAGGCAGCCTTGGCAAAAAGATATTAAGATTAATGGTGGTTGATATTGACGGACAACGCCTGTCTGTTCCCCGCGCTTTTTTGCGTAATTTAGGCGTGGTGCTCTCTATTACCATCTGGATACCTTTTTTAAGCGTGCTTTTTAGCGAGCACCGGCAAGCCTGGTATGATAGCTGGGCCAAAACTTATGTTATAAAAACCAATTAAGGTTAAGAGATTAATATCTCTTAACCTTAAAGTCGGCCATGCCGCCGCTGATCTTTATAAACATTTTATTTTTAGCGTTGCCGAAACCCGGAGTTTCATAGGTATCGTTACCAATTTTGTTAAAGCCATCAAAGTTAGTTGACGATAAGCCGGTGCTGGCCTTAATATGGCAGGCAGCATCTGCCGGCACACTCAAATTAACGTCAGACATCCCTGTCTTCACATTTACATTGGTGGTAGCCAATGGCTCGCCCAATTTTACATTAAAGGCTGCAGCACCACCGGCCAGCTCAAACGTACGCACTTTAAATTTCGACAGGTCGAAGTTTAACTCGGTAGCGCCGGTTTTTACAGTGATGTTCCATTCTGGGTTGGGGTTTAGCTTGAAAGTAGCTGCGTTGGTATGGCTGCTATCGTTATCTTTCCTTTTATCATGGTCGTCAAAATCAAAGTTAAAGCCATGGTGGCCGCGTGTTTTGAAGTTTAGTACATATACGGAGTCCTGGTTGTAGTTTGTCAGCATATAGCTCGATTCAAACGACCGGGTGTTTGCGGTGAATAGCTGACTGGTAGTATCGCTTAAGTAATAAATGGCGCCACCGCCGCTGATGTTAAGGTTGGCAACTTTAGCGTTAGCTGCAAACGGGACAGCAAAATCATTATTACCGTGCGATTTGACGATACCTGTTTTATCGTGACCATTGTCATAATCATCATCGTCATAAAAAGTAAGGCCGCTAAATGCATTACGGTGACCAAAATTGCCAAACACAATCAGCCCGAAGCCTACAATAATCACTGTTAGTTTCAGGGTAGTGGCCCAGGCGGAACGCCTATTGGCAAATATCAGGTTGATACCCCCTACCACAAACAATATGGGCCACAGGTGAAAAAAATTACCCCAATGGAAATGAACTACGCCGTAGTTATGGAGCAAAAATGCTGCTCCTATTAATATCAGAACTACGCCCGGAATTATTTTATCGTTTCTCATGATCTTAAAATTTTTCGTAATTATTCGGTTGGAGGAGTATCTGCTGTTTTATCTTCGGTTTTTGTTTCGGTTACCGGCTCGGCAGCGGCGTTCCAATCTGGCTTTTCCCACGGCTTTTCTTCCCTGCGGGAAAACAACAGTAAAGCGCCAATTACTATAAATACCACGGGCCACAAGCGGTCAAAATCCCAATTGGGCAGCAGGTCGAAATTATCCAGCAAAAAAAACCCGCCAAAGGCTATAAGTGCCAGGCCCATTATCATGCCCGCATTTGATTTTGTTTTGGGCGCAAACGGAGCATTGCCTGTATTACCGAACGGGTTGTTAGGTATATTATAATCTACCGGTCCGTTTTGAGGCGGCACGGTATAGTCGACCGTAGGGTTAAAACCCGGCGTATTAAAGTGATAAGTAATTCTTTTCGGCATTACAATCCATAGGACGATGTAGGGTAAAATACCGCAGCCATGTAACATTAACGACACCACAAATATTGCCCTTATTACGGTTACATCAATATTTAAATAATTTGACAGGCCTGCGCATACACCTGCTATCATTTTATGCTGCTCGTCTCTTTCTAATTTTCTTTCCATGATCTTGATTTTTGAATCAGTTTATAGTTGACCTTTTGCAGGTTTGATTATTATTTGGTCGACATTGGCGCCAACGCTCATTTTGTAAATATTTATAATTGCCGATGCTATGTCTTCAGGTAAAACCATCAGGTCTTTATCTACCTGCTGGCCTTTCCACGAGTCGGTTAATGTTGAACCGGGAATTACTGCGGTTACTTTTACTCCATGCTCCTGCATCTCCAACCTCATGGTATTGGTGAGACTTAGCAGCGCTCCCTTTGTTACACTATAGATACCTGCCTCAACCACCGGATTTAATGATGCTACCGAGCAAATATTGAAAATGTGGCCCTCGCCAGTTGCTATCATGTTTTTGCCGAAAAAGCGGTAAAGCTCATAAGCAGGCATCAGGTTGGTGTTTACCATTTTCTCAAACAGGCCGTGCTCATCATCCAGTATCTTTGAGTATTTGTACATACCCAGATTGTTTACAATAATGGA
>DATCXS010000450.1:0-12839 GCA_036565645.1 Mucilaginibacter sp. | reverse complement strand
TCTGTATCTCAAACTTGTTGGTGACAACACCAACAAGGGTGCCGTTGTAGAGACGCGATGCATCGCGTCTCCGAAGCGGACGGTAAAAAACATCCGTTCAAAAAAGACGCAAAGTATTGCGTCTCTACGTCCGGGGTGGCTTGTCCGCAGCCTGCTTCACATTCCCGGTGCGCTTCAATACCCCCCAGCCGCTATGCTCGCCTTTTAGCGCCTGTCGGATCGATTTAAACAGGATATAATACATCAGCTGGCGCCAGATGAACCGTTGCGGAATAATGTATACCAGCTTCTTGTAATCTTCTTTCTCCATCCAGAAGGCTATGACACCTACAATGAAGTCAATCAACACAAAAACAATATAGTACAGCAATATTTTTCCGGGTTTATCGCCCAGCAGGCCAAATATCATAAACAGATCGGCCAGGGGCGAGAATAGCGGTAATATGATCTGGAAGATGAGGATGTTAGGCATACCCACCATACCAAAATACTTATACTTTTTGTTGAACAGTGCATTGCGGTTTTTCCAGAAGCTTTGCATTACGCCATAGCTCCAGCGGAAGCGTTGTTTCAACAGCGCATTGATAGTTTCGGGTGCTTCGGTGTAGGCAACGGCCTCGGCGCAGTTTTTAATGATATAGCCCGATTTAAGGATGCGCATAGTAAGGTCGCAATCTTCGGCCAACGTATCAGTAGTAAAACCTCCGGCCTTAAATACTGCCGACTTACGGAATGCGCCAATAGCACCCGGCACCACGGTAATGCTATTGATCAGGTCGAATGCCCGGCGATCCATATTTTGAGCTGTAATGTACTCGATAGACTGCCAGCTGGTAATAATATTGTTGTCGTTACCTACTTTAACTGTACCTGCCACTGCGCCAATTTCGTCATCTGTAAAATAAGACATCAGGTGATAAACGGCATCGTCTCTTAACTGCGTATCTGCATCTATGCAAACCACAAAATCATGACGGGCATGGGTAATGCCGAAGTTTAAGGCTGATGCTTTACCGCCATTGGGTTTATCTAACACCATAACACGCGGATCATCGCCATAAGCTTTTTGAACAACCTCGTAGGTTTTGTCTTTTGATCCGTCGTTTATAAAGATGATCTCAAAGTCTTTATATGCTGTCTTGAGTAATGATTCAATAGTTTTAACCGCAGTAACCTCTTCATTATATGCAGGTACAATAATGCTTACCGGCGGCAGCTGCATTTTAGCTACGCGATTGCGGTATTTACCGAAGCTTTTGTTTTCGGCATATTGTCTTGAAGCCAGGATGCCTATTAGTACTATACGCCCAATGGCCAGAAATATAGCAGTCAGGAACAGGTACAGCAAGAACCAGTTGCCATAAAAAAATCCGACAACAAAAAGATCATACAACGAATTGTAAATGCCTGCATCATGTTTAACAGGCGGCATCAAATCTTCTTTGCTTTTGTCTAAAATATCAGCAATGGTGGTAAATTGGTAGCCGTGGCTTTTAAAATAATGGATGATCTCTGGTAATGCCTTTACGGTTTCTTCGCGGGTATCGCCGCCGGCATCATGCAATAACAACATCGAGCCATTATTAGCCTGCCTGATGGTACGCGCGACTATGCTGTCTTTAGTCACACCGGGCTGCCAGTCCCAGGGGTCAATAGATTCGCCGATGTTGATATAGCTTTGCTTACGGCTCTCGGCCACGGGGATTACCTCGGCCAGGGTCTGCGGCTCGGCATCGGCATTAAATGGGGGGCGAAACAATATGGTGCTGTGCCCGGTTACCGACTCTATGAGTTTACGCGTAGCATTCAGCTCCAGGTTTACCCGTTCAAGACTAACCGTTGAAATATCCGGATGAAAGAATGTATGGTTACCAATCTCAAAACCTTCATCATACTCGCGGCGAAGGATCTGCATGTTCTTTTCGGCCATTGAGCCTACGACGAAAAATGCTGCCGGGACTTTTTCGCGGTTCAGGATATCAAGTATTCTCGGCGTGAAATCAGGATCAGGGCCGTCATCAAACGTTAAAACTATTTTGCCTGGTTTGTAACCGTATTTACGTATCACATACTTGGTAGGCAGCTTGATATAGTTTTGATTGGTAATAACATAATTGGTGGTATCCAGTGTAATATCTATCTTACCCTCAACCGGGGTAGTAATCAGGTCAAGAACCTCGCCGTCGCCTTCATAATTGATTTTGTTGTTGAGGCCCACATAAGAAAGGTGTTTAATATCGACACCGGTTTTCTTTAATGAGTCGATAGCCAGGTTTTTCCGGAAAAAGTTCCACAAGCGCGGGTCCTCGGCACCTAAGCGCCACAGGGCCACTCCGCCGGTATCCCAGTCGTCGGCCATGCGGATGACGTTGAAATTGGTAGCCGCATCGGTAAAGTAAACCGTATGCTTAAGGCCGTCCTGCCCGTTGTAAGTGAAATGCAGGTTGGCTGAGGACGGATCATAAATGATCTTACTTTCATTTTCGTGAGCAGTACTGATTGCTGCCTGATAGCCTATGGCTTTGCCTATGCTGTTTTGGGGCCAGTCTACACCGCCGCCAAAAACAGTAAGGATAACTTTCTCGCTTGGTATCTCATCACACACTCTGTCCAATATCTGTTCAACCCAGTGTTGGTTTGATATATCGCCCGCATTGCTGTCCTCGGTATGCTGGTTAATGGCCATTACAAACAGGTAGTCGTTGTAATGTTGCAGTAGTTTGATATTATAATCGTCGTCGTCAGGGATAACGTTTTGCGTTACCATGAAGCCAATAGGATGTAAGGTATTGTAAAGCTCTTGTTCAAACTTGATAAAGTTGGGCGAATTGCGATTGCCGATATTATCAAAATCAAGATTAATGCCCTGAAACTTATACGCATTTAACTGCTTGATGATGCTGTTGATAAAAGTTGTCCGCAGCTTTTTGCTTTTGATAATGCGTTCAACATCTTTAGTATCAAAACCACCGGTGGCGTTGTCGTAATTAACGTAGTTTGAAAGCGTAACCAGTATAGGCTTTTTGTATTTTTTGTTCAGGTTGATGAGGCCGGTATCAATAACAGTCTGTATGGTGTCGGCGCCTGGTTTAATTAAAAATCCCTCGCTCACCACCATGTCAACGTGGGCTATATGATCAGCCAGCGAGGTGTAAGCCTGCGGCTCCCAGGCACGATAAAACGCAGCATTAATACGGTCTTTATTGTTAGGGTGATGCAGACGATAAGCGTTGCGGGTACGTTCAAGCTCCTGTATCTGGTTCTTGTCTATCTTAAAGTCTTTAAACTGCCTGGACTTTTTGAGCTGTTCAACCTCTTCTTTGGTAAGTTTTTTGGGGGTAGGATTGAGGTTAGGCAGATTAGGATATTGCTGCGAAGTAATAGTAACAACCGAGCCGATAACACTGCATATCAATACGATAAGCAAAATCCGGCTTAGCCATTTAAAGCGGTTCCATCTACCGGGGGTATCAGCTTGAAAAACCTGTTTGGCCATCAAAAGTTTAGTAAAATATTTAGGATGACGTTATTTCGTGCTTTTTTCAGAATTGATATTTGAAAAGTCAACCCCGCATTTGCAGTTTTCGCCACATCCTTTTTTCACAAACATACTTCTGTAAAGCATCCTTCCAATGTAGAATACAGCGCCTGCAAATAATAAGATAACTAATATTGCCTGTATATTCATAGTTGCAAAATTACACATTTTATTAACAAACGCGCACGACACGGGTATGTTATGCAAGAGCCGGTAATTTTACTTTTAACTGAAATTATGCCGGCGTTAAAAATCTGCAAACCCTTTCATTAGCCATAAATTAACAGTACCTTTGCGCCAAATTTTAAAGGCATTTCATGCAAAAAATAAGAAACATTGCGATCATCGCACACGTTGACCACGGTAAAACTACTTTGGTTGATAAAATTCTGCACAGCTGCGCCATTTTCCGCGATGGTCAGGAGACCGGAGAATTGATTTTGGACAGTAACGACCTGGAGCGCGAACGTGGTATTACCATCGTTTCAAAAAACGTTTCAGTAATGTACAAAGACGTTAAGATCAATATTATAGATACACCCGGTCACGCCGACTTTGGCGGTGAGGTTGAGCGCGTATTGAAAATGGCTGACGGCGTTTTATTACTTTGCGATGCTTTTGAAGGCGCTATGCCTCAAACACGCTTTGTAACCCAAAAAGCTTTGGCCCTGGGCTTAAAACCAATTGTGGTTGTAAACAAGGTTGATAAAGAGAACTGCCGCCCCGAAGAGGTTTACGAACAAATCTTCGAGCTGTTTTTTAACCTTGAAGCTACCGAAGAGCAATTGGATTTCCCGGTAATTTACGGTTCATCAAAACAAGGGTGGATGAGCATGGATCATAAAAAGCCAACTACTGATATATTCCCGTTGATGGACGCTATTCTGGAAAACATCCCGCCGGCACCAATTAACGAAGGCTCTTTACAAATGCAGATCACATCGTTAGATTATTCTTCGTTTGTAGGACGTATTGCTATTGGCCGTGTTGCCCGTGGCGTTATTAAAGAAAATATGCCGGTATCATTGGTAAAACGCGATGGTACTATCCAAAAAACAAGAATAAAAGAACTATATACTTTTGAAGGCTTAGGTAAGGTTAAAGCTACCGAAGTTAGCGCAGGCGATATTTGCGCCGTAGTTGGTATTGACGGTTTTGATATTGGCGATACCATTGCCGATTTTGAAAAACCGGAGCAACTGGAGGTTATCCATATTGATGAGCCTACCATGAACATGCTGTTCACTATCAACACTTCGCCTTTCTTTGGTAAAGAGGGTAAGTTTGTAACCTCACGTCACCTGCGCGACCGTTTGTACAAAGAAATGGAGAAAAACCTGGCGCTTAAGGTTATTGAAACCGAATCGCCCGACTCTTATTTAGTGTATGGTCGTGGTATCCTTCACTTATCTGTATTGATCGAGACCATGCGTCGCGAGGGATACGAGTTACAAGTGGGCCAGCCGCAGGTTATCATCAAAGAAATTGATGGCGTTAAATGCGAACCGGTTGAGACCCTGATTGTTGACGTTCCGTCTGAAGTAGCCGGTAAAGTTATTGAGCTGGTAACCCAGCGCAAAGGCGACCTGTTGGTAATGGAGCCAAAAGGCGATTTACAACACCTGGAGTTTGAAATACCTGCGCGCGGTATCATCGGTTTGCGTAATAACGTATTAACCGCTACCGGTGGCGAGGCTATTATGGCACACCGCTTTAAAGGGTATGAGCCCTGGAAAGGCACTATCCCCGGCCGCTCAAATGGTGTATTGGTGTCAATGGATACCGGTAAAACCACTGCTTTTGCTATTGATAAGTTACAAGATCGCGGCCGTTTCTTTATTGATCCGGGAGTTGATATTTACGAAGGCCAAGTATTGGGCGAGCATATCCGCGATAACGATCTGGTTATTAACCTGACCAAAGGCAAGCAGTTAACCAATATGCGTGCATCTGGCAGCGATACCAACGTACGTATAGCGCCTGCTATCAAATTCTCGTTAGAGGAATCAATGGAGTATATCCAGGCCGACGAATACATTGAGGTTACCCCTCAAAGCATACGTATGCGTAAAATATATCTGAATGAAAACGAGCGTAAAGTAAACGCTAAAAAGTTTCAGTCATAAAATAATACAAGCATAATAAAAAAGCTCCGTCATCAACGGGGCTTTTTTTATGCGCATCTAAAATTAAAGCAAATTAGCGGACAAAACGTTTGAAAATGCCGTCAAGTATCTGATTTATATCGTCAGATATTTTAAGCATGTAGGCTAACGCTATATAAATAGCTCCAACTATTGCTGAGCGTAAGATCATATCTATATACACGTTGTGGACAAGGGGCAAATACAAGCCTGTTAACAACGCAATGGCGCTGATTATGATGATCAATAGATGTGTCCGGCCGAAGGGCTGCAGCCCGAATTTTACTTTCACGAATATCCAGTATAAAAAATTAAGGATAAACATGGTCAGGGAATAAGCTACAGCAGCACCCATCATGCCTATACGGGGAATAAGCAGCCAATTTGCAGCTACGCAAAAAAGTACTGATCCCACTATAAAGTATGTGGTGTACCGGTAATATTTAGAAAGGTTGACAATGTAACCGTTAACTCCGCCGGTTATGTCAGTTAAAAAACCAAGGCCTACTACGATGAATACGTTAAAATAAATTGGATATTCTTTTTTATGTAGCAGCAAAAGGATAAAGTGCTTGTTTACTATAAGCCCGATAAATAGCAATGCCCCTATAAGCATTTGCATTACCGATGTTTTATAATAAATCTTATTGATTTTAGGCAGGTCATTGTCTGCCCAGGCCTGAGCAATAATTTGTAACGAGGTACGATTAAGCGCCTTGGCAGGCAAACTGATAACTAATGCTATGGCAAAAAAGGTGCTATAAATGGCTATTGTTGACAATTCATTTTTTACAGCTAATACCATCAGCATTAAATTATCGAGCGATTGTATCAGAGCGAACGAACTGCTGCTTAATAGCGTATAGAAGCCATACTTTAAGAATTCTTTTCGTTGTTTAATTATGGGTGCCGAAATACGGCCAAATTTAAAATCATGCCCGTTATATACATAGTATAGCAGAATAGCTATCATAGCCACGTTGGCAGCTACATACACCGACAGGAAGCCGTGATAATCTATAAGCGACGCTCCGATTAACAATACTCCCGCCAGGGTAAACAGGCGTAAAAACACCTCTCTTAAAAATGATGACAGTATGTTTTTAAAAACAGTTCTGGCCAGGCTCTCAATCACGGTAAAAACCATAGTCAGGAATGACAACGGGATCAGGTAGTAAAAATATTTGACCAGTAATCTTGATCCGGATTCATTGCTATAATGCTTTATAATGGAGTTCTGAAAATACAGGAAGATCAGTGTAAATAAAACAAAACTTATTACGCACCAGATAAGGATAAAGGTGACAAAGCCGCCATGCTTTTTATCGTCGCTGCGAAAGTGGGGGAAATATTTGAATATGATATTGTTTATACCTACCGATGCTATTTGGGCATACAGTAGGGTAATGGTATTCATGATAGTGAAGAAACCTATCTCCTCGAGCGTTAAAATACGCTGAAATAACACGGTAAGATTAAGAAAACCAAGGGCCGTACCGGCATACAGTATAATGCTGTTATAAAAACCTTGTTTCTTTAATAAATTCATTTAATGCTTTTTTGTATGATGCTATCAAGCAAGGCTATGCGCAATTTAATATGATAGTTGTTTATCATGTGTTTGCGCCCGGCTTTGCCTAACTGGGCAGCCAGTTCAGCCGACCCGGCTAATTTCATTATTCCTTGAGCCATGCCGTTAATGTCATGCTCGGCAACTAAGAAGCCGGTGGTGCCGTCAATCACAGCTTCTTTTATACCGGCATGGCGCGTTGACACTACCGGCAGGCCTGACGAAGCTGCTTCTAATATGGATACCGGTGTGCCCTCGCTATCGCCATTGGTAGCAGTAACCGAGTGTTGCACATAAGCGCGCGTATTTTTGATCAATTCTTTGATCTGCGCCTTATTTAATACCCCGGCTAAAGTTATTTGCGATTGCAGGTTTAATTCTGCAACCAGTTTTTTGGTCCCATCAAACAGCGGGCCGTCGCCTACCATCCATAAATGCGCATCAGGAAATTTATCAGCTACAATTTTAAATGCTTTTACTACTGATGAAGGGGATTTCTTTTCGACAAACCGCCCTATTGCCAAAAAGTTACGGGGCGATTTTGAAACATCTGCCAGCGGAAAATCCTCGGTATCGATGCCGCACGAAGCGTTATAGATCTTATTGGCAGGGGCGCCTAACTCCTTTAACTTTTCAACCATATCTGCCGATACGGAAATCAGAGCACTTGCATAATTAAAGGCATCGCGGTAAAGCTCTTTATAATCTTCAACTACTTTGCTTTCATAAACATCGGCCCCATGATAATGAATAATAAGCGGGATTTGAGCCTGTTTGCAAGCCTCAGTTACCATTGCGCCTACCATGCCATATTCGGCGAACACGGCATCTACCTTGTTTTTGAGTAAATAGCGTTTCAAGGCATTTGTTCTTACAGCGATGCTTTTGCGCTTTAAAATCTTTTTTTGAAACAAATAGCTCAACAGGCCCCATTTTGATTTGATGAGCGGCTTGTCGTTATGGTCATAAACAGGGAATGCGCCGCCATACAGCACCAGCTTATTGCCGGCCAGCATGTCAATATGCGCCTGGACAAATGTTTCAGAAAAAGTGGATCTATTAGGCTTTATAATGCACAATGTATAGCCGCCACTCATGTCTATCCTAATTTGCGTCGAACAAAAGCTTTACGGAAATAGCTGCCTAATTTGGCTTTCGCTTTTCCCACTATTCTTTTTGTCCTTTGGGTTGCTGTTACCGGTTTTGGTGTAAAAAACGCGGTTAAGAAATCGTCATTCTTCTCAAGCACAATGTGGGTGTAATCGGCAGTGTGCCAAACATCTTTTTGATGATAAAGTATCACTTCGGTACCTGTGTCTGCTGCCAATTTGCCTACAACACTAAAGGTTATATGCTCATCAACCGGCTGCATGGTTTCCGGGCGGTTAACCAGGCACCATTTCAGGTTATGCGGGGTAGGAACAGTAAGTATGATTTTACCTTTGTTCTTTAATATTTTTGCTAAAGCCGCATGTACGGCAGGTCTGTCTTCGACAGCTATATGTTCATAAACATCCATAAAAACAACCAGGTCAAACCGGTCGTCTTTAAATGTTTCGGGGGTTAATATGGTTTCTCTAAAATCAAGCTTGTCACCGGCAAATAACTTTTGCGCTATCTGGATAGACATAGTACTGATATCAATGCCTGTAACATGCGCATCTGGCCATTGCTTATGCATACGGTTACAAATGCTGCCCATACCGCAGCCTACTTCCAAAATACGTAATGGTTCTTTTGGCGCGAAACGCATAATGGTTTTCCAGCCAAACTCAATACGCGGATTAACAATGATATAGTCGTTCAGTTTATATTTAACGTGTTCGTCATAATATGACACCACGTTTTCGCGGTCTATTTTTTCTTCCATTTATAAATACCAGAAATAGGTTTGACTTTAGTCATCACAAAAATACTTAAATATTCATTATAGTGGTTTTTGGGCAACCACTATATACAACGCACTGTCCCGGTCGCGCTGAGCCTGTGTATGGATTTTATCAAATAGGTTAATGATACCCTGCATAATAACAGACCATACCGGCACCAAAAACCGCGGTAGCTTAAATAGTATGCCATCCTGAAATAATTGCAGCCCGCTTGCGCTAAGGCCTAATACGCCGGTAAAAGAGCTTATACTAAGGGCTTCCTTTTCTATAGTCTTTCTTAATCCGGCTCCGGTCCAGCGCCAATAATCATTAGGTGTAGGGTGATACAGACAGTAACCGTGGGTAGTTAAGATCATAGAACCGCCTGGTTTTAACAGCCGCCAGGCTTCCTGCAAATAACCTTCGGGCGAATCAACATGTTCCAATACCTGGTTTGACAGGATGATATCGGCATAGTTGTCCGGCAGTGTGGTTTTGCTGTCAAAATCTATGTGATGGTCAGCCTTCGGGTTCATTTCCAGATCTACGCCCAGGTATTTACCTACATGAGGCTCAATAACCGGTTTATATGGCATGTCGCCACAGCCAAAATCTATTAAAACAAAGTTTTTGTTATCAGCGGTAAGCTCTTCTATTTTCTTAACAGTTGCGTCCCTTAATTGTGTAAGTACAACATATCGCGGATTGAATATGCTGGGATACAAGCGGTCATTGCCTTTCATGGGGCTAAGTTAATTCTTTTTTGCACAGCAGTAAAAATCCTTATTTACAATTACGCGATTAACAGATACATTTTGCAAAATATATAGTTTGTATATCACTAAGGCTTAAAGAACGGCTACATGCGCGTATATAATTATTCCCCCTTCTTCTATACAGAATATTATAGTTTTATCAAATAGTTTTTTGTAACTTGTTCGTTTCAATTATACCTGTGACACCCGGCGTGAGATATATATTACTGATAACTTTTTGCCTGGCTGTTTTGCCAATGGCAGGGTTTTGTCAATCCCCAACATTGTCGCCCGAGTGGTTAAATGATATAGGTAGTGCCGGTAATACAACTGTTGCCACAGATGTAAAGGCCGATGCTTCTAATTACGTATTTGTAACCGGATATTTCACGGGAACTGTTGACTTTGACCCGTCGGCAGCTACAACAAACCTGGTAAGCCCGCCCGGTGCCACTTCAGGATTTATAGCTAAATATAAAAACGATGGTACATTGATATGGGCCTACATGTTAGCAGGTACAAATGTGCATCCAAATTCTTTAACTATTGGTACGGACGGCTCTATCACCGTTGTCGGTAAGTTTTTAAATACAATAGATGCCGATCCGGCCATTATTGGTGTCCAAACAATGACGGCTGCGGGCGGTAACGATGTTTTTATAACGCATCTTGACGCTAATGCCGGATTTCTGTGGGCCAAAACCATTGGTGGTACCGGCGAAGACATAGGTAACAAAGTCGCCGGCGACGATACAGGTATTTATATCGCCCTGCAATTTCAATCAACAGTTAATATTGATGGCACCAGCTATACCGCAAAAGGTATAACTGATGGTATGTTGGTAAAGCTCGATCCGGCAACAGGTACTGCGGTATTTGCTGCCGATTTTGGGTATGCCGGAATGGTAAATACCACGTCGGATGTTGCTGTTGATAAATATGGTAATATCGATATTATCGGGTTTTTAAACGGCCCTGTCAACTTTAATCCGTTAGGGACTGTCTCCTATGCCTTAAACGCACCTCAAAACGCCATGTATGTTGCCCAATATTATCCCGACGGTAGGATGAGCTGGGTAAAGGACATTGAGCAAGGCTTTACAAATACTGCGGTTTCAGGCAACAATAATATTAATATGGCTTTAGATGGTGCCAGTAATATATATGTTGCCGGTGCTTTTAAGGGTACGGCAAAATTTAGTTCGGCCTCGTCATTAACAGCCAAAGGTAATACCGACTTTCTTGTGGCCAGATATACGCCAAGCGGGTCCTTATCCTTATACAGAAATGTTGGCCGGTTAGGCGGCGCCATTGTGCCAACAGGTATTGGTATAACTACCGACGATAAATATTTTTATGTAACCGGTTATTTTACAGGAACCATTGATTTTAGTACTAATGGGTCATTTACTGATATCAGTTACCACGGCCAGCAAGATCTGTTTTTAGCTAAGTATAGGACAGCTGATTTTAACCTTGAGGTTGCATTTAACGCAGGCAACAACGTTTGCGCCAATAATCAAAGCAATGGTTTGGCCATAACCACCGATAATAAAGCGATGATGACAGGTACATTTTGCTCCAATGATGCTTTTGGCGCCGCATGTACCATCTTCAATGAGTCGGCTAAGGGTAGTTCCGATATGTTTTTAGCAAAATATAGCGAACCTTTGCCTATTACCAACAATAGTATCAGTAACCCGGCTAACTGCGGCGGGAGTTCGGGTAGTTTGCAAGGGTCGGTACCTACCGGTGGTATCGGAACTTACACCTATGAGTGGCAACGATCAACCGATAGTCTTCATTATACGGAGATAGTTGGCGCTACTGCTAAAGATTACACTCCGCCCGTTGAAACAGGTGTGGTATATTATCTGCGGAAGGTATTTTCAGGGCCATGCGCAACACCGGTCTTAAGCGATGTACTGACGGTGGACCTCTCAGCGCTTACTATACAAAATAACTTTATTAACCCAATTGCTCCGCCCGAATCCAATGTGGGCTGCGGCTCGGCCGGTGCAGACAATGTAACCGGCAGCTTGCCTACCGGTGGTGGCGGTATTTACAGCTATCAATGGCAAACGTCCAGAAACAATTTAGATTGGACAAATATGCAGAATACTCCAAGGACTACGGTCAATTCTCAAAACCTTGGGCTAACGGGTAATTTTTATACCTATTATATAAGGCGGCTTGTTTTTATACCGGGCTGCAGTACGCCGTCAATAAGCCCTGTTATGAAATTCACAGCTATGCCCCGGTTGGACAATGTTACGATACATGCCACAGGTGCAACCGAATTTTGTGATTCAGGCGATCCGGGCACATTAACCGGAGATAAACAACCTACGGGCGGTAGTGGTGTTTACACCTATCAATGGAAATCGACAACTACAAATTTATTTCAGGACATACCGGGTGCTACCAGCGCTGATTACAAACCTGGTGTACTTACCAAGACAACTTTTTTTAAACGCGAGGTATTATCGGGGCCATGTTATACCGGCGACCCCGGAAATAATTCAAACCCGATAATTGTTACGGTTAAACCATTAGCTCCGGTTGCCAACAACACCATTTCGCAGGCAACACCCGATGGGGCATTATGCCTGGCCAATGCCGACCCGTCAATGATAACCGGCAGCGTGCCGGCCGGTGGTGCGGGTGATACTTTTTTCCAATGGCAGCAATCGGTGGATAACGTAAATTTCATCGACGTCAAGGACGCGACGCACCGGGATTTTGATCCGCCGAAAATAACTGAGAAAACTTATTATCGCCGGATAGTAACATCGTCTGGCGCCAGTGCATGCAGCGTTCCCAGTATAAGTAACGTTTTGGCCGTTAGTGTGCAAACAGCTAATGTATCTAACAACACTATTTCTCAATTGGTGCCTGATCCGGCGGTGATCTGCTCTATACCGGCATCCCCTAAAAAGATAACAGGCAGCAATGCTACCGGCA
>DATCXS010000439.1:0-6637 GCA_036565645.1 Mucilaginibacter sp. | reverse complement strand
TCTCTTGATCCATAAGCAAAAGCTTTTACGTCATCCAGGCTTTCCCACACCGAAAATGTCGCCTGCCGGTACAGGGGCGCCTCGCCAATGCCCAACGAAGTGATATATCCCTTCGCTGTAGCCATTAAATCGGCAACATCGTCTACATTGTTCCAAAAGTTTTTAAGCCTGTTAAAACGAATGGTAGCGCGTGTGAGCACTGCGACAGGTCCGGTATAGTTTGGGTCATCTACGGCAATAAAAGGCTCTTTACGGTCCCATTTACCGTGGCTTTGCAGAGGCGATAGCAAGATTGTCCACCGTTCAACGCCAAATAAAGTCCACCAATAAGTAACTGACGATTGTTTATGAAAGCGTTCAAAGTCCTCACGGGTTTGCCAAACGGCCAGTAAACCCCATTGCTGCCAATCGGGCTGCAAGTCGAAAGTGCCGCTTTGACCGCTGCCAAGCAGTTTCCAGAAAGTGCAGCCCTTTTGCATCCGCATAAATAGCCGGTGTACAGCCATCGCCAATAAGGCAAAGGGTATAAACAGCTTTCTGTAACGCACTATGGTAAGGCTCACTATCATCTGGCTGCTAAATAAAAGATTAAATATGAGATTTGCCTTATTTAATTTAACAGCCCTGTACTTACATTTGCTTTATGTCAGAAGATCTAACTATCATAACATCAACCGATAAAAAAGAGCAATACACTTCATTGATTCCTCAAATTGAAGCGTTAGTACAGGGCGAACCCGATTTAATAGCAAACCTGGCCAATATTACAGCTGCATTGAAAGAACAGTTTAAATGGCTATGGGTAGGTTTTTACCTGGTTAAGAACAATGAATTGGTGTTAGGCCCTTTTCAGGGTCCGGTGGCGTGTACACGAATTATCAAAGGTAAGGGCGTTTGCGGTAGTGCTTGGGCACAGGCCAAAACCATGATCGTACCCGATGTGGATGCTTTTCCGGGACATATCGCCTGTAGCTCGGCATCGCGGTCTGAAATTGTATTACCATTATTTCACAACAATGAGGTAGTTGGTGTGTTAGATATAGATAGCGAACATTTAGCACAATTTGACGAAACCGATGCCCAATACCTTGAACAGGTTACCGGGCTGATTAACTTCAATGAGTAAGATATTTCTGATAGCAGGTTTAGGAGCCGATACCCGTCTTTACAACAATATTGACTTAGGCGGGGACAATGATGTAACCCCCATCGACTGGATTGAACCTAATGAAAGTGATACTTTAAATACTTATGCTCAAAAGCTTATACATCAATATTTTATAACTGATAACTCTATCGTCATAGGCGTATCGTTAGGAGGGATGCTGGCTATCGAAATGGCCAAACAATTGAAACTTAATAAAGTAATATTGATCTCCACGATCAAGACTGTTAAGGAAGAACCCTTGTTTTTTAAGTTCTTACGTGCAATACCGCTTCACAAATTACTTACCGGCCGGATGTTAGGCAGACTGGGGTATTTTTTGCGACCCATTTTTGGCGACATGGACGAACAAGAAGCCTGGCTATTTAACGATATGGTGCAAAAATCGTCGCCTAAGTTTTTAAAATGGGCCTTTAACGCTGCGCTGAAATTTGATAATGAGGTGATACCGCCCAATGTCTATCATTTGATTGGCGATAAAGACTTGCTGTTTGATTATAAAAAGATCAGTGACGCAATTGTAATTAAAGGCGGAACACATATCATGGTTTTTGACAAGGCCAAACAGATCAATAAAATATTAAAGGGCATTCTTAAGAAAAAATGAAACTACCGCTATCTTTTTATCAACGCAATGATGTGGTAACCATCAGTCGCGAATTGTTGGGTAAATATGTTTTTACCTGTATTAATGGTGAAGTTACAGGTGGGTATATAGTTGAAACAGAAGCATATAATGGAATAATTGATCGTGCCTCACACGCGTTTGGAAACCGGTTAACACCGCGTACAAAGGTGATGTATGGACACGGCGGCGTGGCTTATGTCTATTTATGTTATGGCATTCACGAAATGTTTAATGTGGTGACTTCAGTTGAGGGCCAGCCGCATGCCGTTTTAATTAGAGCCATTCATCCAACTGAAGGACTGGAAATTATACAATATCGCAGAAAAATGAGCGAGGTGAAACCAACCATCACTTCGGGTCCCGGCTCAGTGGCGCAAGCCTTAGGGATCTCACGCCAGATTAACGCCATTAGCTTACAAAGCGATACGCTATGGATTGAAGACCGGGGCCTGGTCATTCCTGCCGGTCAGATTGCTGCAGTGCCCAGGGTTGGCGTCGCTTATGCTAAACAAGACGCATTGTTGCCGTACCGTTTTTATGTAAAGGGTGATAAGTATGTCAGCAAACCCAATAAATAGCTTAAAGGCGAGGATGGCTTTTAAAAGTTCAACTCAGCGTACAACAGACGAAATGTCAAAAAAACTGGTGATCCAGAAAATGACTTATAAGTCATAAAACATGATCCAAAGTGATCCGCTTTGGGCGTATTTATATTTAAAATATTTGATTATCAATAAGTTAAATTTTACAAGTGATCCAACTGATACACATACACTCGTGGATCACTTGTCTGCCTTCGTAAGTTGACTATGATAATCCCGGTACGTTGGGTATGGTAGGGTTATTCGCCGGACATCAAAGACATCATCGAAGCACATTGCAATACTTACCGGTTAGCTGCAGCGCTGTACTTTTAATCCTTAGCGATAATGATATTTTGACGAAGCCTGTGATGTTTACTGATGCTCTTATACCGGATATACAGTAATATCGCCGAAACCATCAGTCCCAATACCAGGCCATACCATATACCATTAATTCCCCAGTTTAAATGTATACCCCAGTAATATCCTATAGGCAAACCTATTACCCAATAAGCCAGAAATGTGATACCTGTTGGTATATTTACATCGCCCATACCACGCAAAATACCCAGGCCCACAACTTGGGCACCGTCAAATAACTGAAAGACAGCAGCAAGTATAAGCAGCTGTGCAGCAATGAGTACAACCCGGTTATCTGAAGTATATATCCAGGGTAAAAGGCTATTGCCAAAGGTAAATATCAATGCAGTGAAGGTCATAAAAACAAGTACAACATGATAACTGGCATTGGCCGATAACCGAAGGCTGTCATGATTTTTGATACCGAAGTAATTACCGGATTTAATGGCAGCAGCAGCTGATACGCCGCTTGACATCATATAAGTTATCGAGGCCAGGTTAATAGCAACCTGGTGGGCGGCCTGCTGCAGCACGCCAATGGTACCAACCAAGACCGCGGCGGCGCTAAACGCACTAATCTCAAAAGTATATTGCAGTGCAACGGGTGCGCCGATCTTTAATATACTTAAGCTACGCGCCCGGCTGACGTTCCATATTGAAAAATCTTTTAGATACCGTTTGAAATTCCTGGATCTAAAAACATAGACGCCCATTACTATCGACATCACACAACGGTCAATCAGCGTACTGTAACCAACGCCCATAATACCCATTGGATGAATACCGAACAGGCCCTTTACAAAGGTTATCCCGAGGCAAATATTTAAAACGTTTCCCCAAATTGATATCATCATAGCTTGTTTGGTAAACCCCAGGCCCTCGGCAAATTGCTTAAAGGTGTTAAATACAAGCATGGGGATTACCGATAAACCCAACAACATTAAAAATGGCTTAGCTTTCAGTAATACCTGGGGCGACTGATGAAGATCATCCAGAAAGTAAACAGATCCTAAACACACCAGGCCAAAAAGTATGATACCGGTGATAAGATTGATAAATAAACTATTGGATAGTAATTGCCCGCATTCGATCGATTCGCCACGTCCGTTGTGCTGTGCAATAAGGGGCGTGGAGCCGTAAGAGATACCGATGCCGATGATCATTGGCACCATAAATATGCTGGTTGCAAGCGATACCGCAGCTAAACTAATTGTTCCGGCAAAGTGCCCAACTATAATAGTATCAGATGTTTGTACAAGCGTATGCCCTAATTGTGATATCACCACCGGTATCGCCAGCTTCAGGTTATCGCGATAATACGATTTGTATTTTTGGTAGAAGGGGGACATGGGTTGTATGCGTTAAGCGGCGGTGTAATATTCCTCTTTCTCGGTAGTATGTACCCGGATAACACCTGAAAGAATCATGTTAACCAGAATGCGTTGTGCAGCCCGGCGGCCAACTTTGATCAGGTCGCAATATTCTTTTACCGTAATACGCGACGATTTCTCCAGGTATTCCAGTAATGATTTCTCATTAACCGAATATTCAATTAATACACCGGTTTCTCCGGACGATCTTTTAAGTACATCCACCACAATTTTACTGGCCAGCACACTCTTATCTTTTACGCGCACGTAAACCCACCATTTTCCATCTTCTGCAAGTGCGTAGTGTGGCTTTAAGTCACTTTCAGGCGTATCTACAATCAGTACCAACTTATCGTCTACATAAACCTCTTCAAACTTTGGCTCGAGCGCCGGGCGCGCATATAAAGTAGCCGCCTTGGTTATCATATAGCGCTCCTCGTCTTCGCTTTTTACACCGTTTATGGTACCGTCGTCAGCCACGCCGATAAGCAGGCGTCCGCCTTTATTATTAGCAAAAGACACCATGGTGCGGGCAATTTTCTCGCAGCTGGTAATGGTTTTCTTAAAATCAAGTGTTACACCTTCGCCCTCAAATATCTGCTTCTTTAGGTTCATTGTCGTCTTTCTTAAGCACCTGCTGGTAAGGTGTAAATATTTCCATCCATCTATCCGCACCAGCTATCGCGGTAAAGCCAAACTGGCTGTATAAACCATGTGCATCTGCGGTAGCTAAAACCCATCGCCTGATACCTCCCTGAAATAAAGGATAGGTGCGGATAGTTTGTATTAACCATTTAGACAGCCCTTTTTTTCTGAAATCCGGCAGGATAAACACATCGGCAATATAAGCAAAAGTAGCCTGATCTGTTATCACCCGCGCAAAACCAACCTGTGCTTTTTGATGATAAACACCGAAGCATATTGAGTGTTCTATAGCAGTTTTCAACTTCTCAACAGCTATGCCTTTTGCCCAGTAAGATTCTTTATCAAGATAATTATAGATGACATCGAAATCAAGTAAGCTCTTGTCTGTTGATATCGAAAATCCTTTATCTACAAAAGCTTTGTCATTCATTAAAACCTTCATTGTACACCCTCCACAAAATCCAGATTTCGTAAATATACCTCGTTAGTTATCGTAACACATACTTCGCCATTGGTGTTGTAAACATCAATAGGATGCGCCTTGATGTACTTACCGCCGGTATTTAGTACATGCTCAGCCTCGGCAATATCATCATCACTTATCTCAATGCTGAACTGTAACCTGGTTAATCCGGGTTTTAAAAATTGTATCTCCGAAGATTTTGACCAGGCTATCAGGTTATAACCCTTGTGTACAAATATCTGGTGAAACAACAGCGGATAAAATGGATCGGCCGCAGAAAATATGGTACCCCCAAAAATGGAATTATTGTAGTTTCTGTTAAAAATACTTTTGTTAATATTCACGGTAACACTCCTGAAACCCTTGTCTATTTTAACCACCCAAATACGCTGAAAAAAAAGAGGAGGGTAGAGGCGCATGCCCCATTTTGATAATCTCTCTGATACCACCATAGCGCTTAAATATCAGTAATTAAAACCAAAAAATAATAAATCCAGGGCAAATATAAGTTATGACGCGTCCAGGGCTTATTGTTATATTATTACTGAAATAATTTTAAACAATGCTATTTAAACCCGGTTATTATTTAAATGTTAAAGTTCGATATCAAATTACAATAACTATGAAAAAGAAAATTTTAAACTTCGCACTTGTTGCGATGATGATTAGTTCAGTTGCTGCTGGTTGCAGTTCTAAAAAAAATGGCTCAGACTCAACTGCTGTAGATACTACCGGAATGGACAGCGCACAAAAAGCGAAAGTGATGAGGAAACAAATGAAAAAAGACACAGCCAGACCTGCTAAAACGCTCGAAGACACGCTTCCGTCTAATTATTAAAGTACCGGATACTTTTCGCGTAATTCAGTATAATATATTTCACATAATTAACATTATGTTAAGTAGTATTCACCTTTAAAAGCTCACCTATTCAGGTGAGCTTTTAATTTTATTATTATTCGCCGCCCAGGGCATTAATTTTTTTCTGGGTTTCAGTAACCTTTGCCATGTCTTTTGTAACCATGTAATAATTTTTTAGGTTTGTCAGAGCGCCTCTTGATTTTGGATCAAGTTCAACAGCTTTCAACAAATACGGTTTGGCTACTTCAAACTGCGCGGTTGCTTTTGCCATAAGTACATTGTATTCTTTTTGTTTGCTTGGAGGTAATTGATTTGCATCATTATACATGTCAATTGCCGGTGCTACTAAAGCAGAACCTATGTTTACATTGGCTTCAACGTAATTGGGGTCTAATTCTAACGCCTTTTTGTACATTTCAACAGCTTTTTCAAAATAGTCGTTTTTCTTGGCTTGTAAAGCATCTATTGCCGCCTGGTCTTTGGAAGTTTTTTTCAATTTTTCCAAGTCCTCGCCAACTGCACCACCTGATGATGAATAAGTTAAACCTGCATAGTAATACAGC
>DATCXS010000435.1:0-5356 GCA_036565645.1 Mucilaginibacter sp. | reverse complement strand
GTCTGCCAGTTTAATATATCTGCCGTAAAACTGATCGTAAGCAGCGGGTTCTGGTTTATGCATCATGCTTTATTCTTTTTAAAACTATCCTAAAGGTACTGCCTTTTCCCAATTCAGAATCGCGCACAAATATTTGTCCGTTATGGTAGTTTTCCATAATACGTTTGGTAAGCGACAACCCCAGGCCCCAGCCACGTTTACGGGTAGTGTAGCCGGGCTGAAACACCGTAGCAAATTTTGAACGGGGAATGCCTTTACCGCTATCAATAACATCAATATAGATCAAGTCCTTGGTTTTGCTCGCAGAAATATCCACTTTAACACTCCCTTTACCTGTTATAGCATTAACGGCATTCTTCAGCAGGTTTTCAATCACCCAATCAAACAGGGGGATATTTAACCCGGCTATCAGGTCTTTATTACCGGTAACCTCAAAATTAATGTTAGCGCTAACGCGGATTTTAAAATAGTTCACAAAATCGTTAACCGCGTTATAAACCGAATGCTGTTCCAGTTTCGGCTTCGAACCAATCTTCGAGAAACGGTCGGCCACTATTTCGAGGCGCTTTACATCGTTCTCCATTTCGACGACAAGAGGATCTTCCTCCGCATTAAATTTATCTTTCAATAACTCTATCCAGGCCATAAGCGAAGATATGGGTGTCCCCAGCTGATGCGCAGTCTCTTTAGCTAAGCCCACCCAAACCTGGTTCTGCTCAGATTTACGCGACGAGTTAAAGGTGCTATAGGCCAACGTTAAAAACACCGCGATAACCGAAAGCTGCACGTAAGGGAACAACCTTAATTGACTTAATAGGGCCGAGTCTTTATAATAGATAAAGTTATTGCCATGCCCCAATCCCGGCAATCTGATGATAATAGGCTCATGCTGCGATTTCATGATCCCCAGCTCATCCTTAAAATACTGCGGATCATACTTAGGCGTGTTGATACCGGTCGACATGTCGGGTGGCAACTTAATAAAGGTTTTGGTGGTATCCAGACCCCTTACGGTCATAATTTCACCTTTTTCGTCGGTGACAATTGCGGGTACCGCCGAGCTATCTCTCACAGCTAAAACATAGGGCAGGAAGTCATTATCGTCCGAAGTTAAACTTTGCCTGATACTCAAGGCCCATAGCTGCGCTCGTGTACGCTCGGCACGGGCAATGTTGCGCACCAGGTAATTAGTATAAAATAAAGACCCGGCAGCAATAATCACCGCAAAAGCAAGCAAAATATATTTCCAGAGTCGTTTATTTTGGAAGGTATTGATCATCTCAGCTTCAAATAACGGAAAATAGGTTTGGATGTTATAATTTGTTTTTAAGTCCGTAAGTCGGGAAGTCAGAAAGTCCGTAAGATGGTAGGCCAGGGATTTTACACTGATTCTCTTGCTGACTTCCCGACTAAGTAAAGTCATCTTTCCGTCTTTACTGACTTTCCGACTTCCCGACCAAGTAAAGTCATCTTTCCGTCTTTACTGACTTTCCGGCTTTCCGACTTCTAACTAATAACTATCTTTGCGCAAATGTCAGATAAAAAATTTAGAGTAAGATTTGCACCAAGCCCAACAGGCGGCTTGCACCTGGGCGGCGTGCGTACCGCATTGTTTAATTACTTATTTGCTAAGAAAAATAATGGTGATTTTGTTTTACGCATCGAAGATACCGACCAAAACCGTTTTGTTGAAGGCGCCGAACAATATATTATCGACTGCCTGAACTGGTGCGGCATTACGCCGGATGAAAGTGTAATTAATCCGGGGCCGTACGCACCTTACCGCCAAAGCGAGCGCAAAAGCCTTTACCGCCAGTATGCCGAGCAATTAGTGATGCAGGGGCATGCTTATTATGCTTTTGATACTGCCGAAGAACTGGATAAAAACCGCAAAGAGATTCCTAACTTTCAATACGGACAGGTTTATCGCGACGGTCTGCGTAATTCGTTGTCGCTGCCGCAGCATGAGGTCGACCAGCTTTTGGCCGATCATACGCCGCATGTTATCCGCATAAAAATACCTGCCGACCAAACCGTTGGTTTTACAGATATGATTCGCGGCCGCGTTAGTTTTGAAACTAACCAGGTTGACGACAA
Organism: Mucilaginibacter sp.; assembly: GCA_036565645.1. Taxonomy (GTDB): domain Bacteria; phylum Bacteroidota; class Bacteroidia; order Sphingobacteriales; family Sphingobacteriaceae; genus Mucilaginibacter. The sequence goes on along the minus strand of DATCXS010000435.1, from coordinate 3,259 downwards.
AGTTTTATTAAAAGCCGATGGTATGCCTACTTATCACTTGGCTGTAGTGGTTGATGATTACCTGATGAAGATCAGCCATGTTTTCCGTGGCGAGGAGTGGTTGCCATCTGCCCCCGTACATTTATTAGTATGGGAATACCTGGGCTGGAAAGCCGATATGCCGCAATGGGCGCACTTACCACTCATATTAAAACCCGACGGCCACGGTAAGCTAAGCAAGCGCGATGGCGCACGCCTTGGCTTCCCGGTATTTGCATTAGATTGGGAGGGCAGCCAGGGCTTTAACGGCATGGGCTTTTTGCCCCAGGCGTTTATAAATTTCCTGGCGATGTTAGGCTGGAACGATGGCTCGGGTCAGGAGATATTTACGCTTACGGAATTAGTTGACAAGTTTTCCATCGACAGAATAAATAAAGCAGGAGCTAAGTTTGATTTTGAGAAAGCCAAATGGTTCAATGCCGAGTGGATAAAACGCTCGGCCGCTGCGGATCTGAAAGACGATGTTAAAAAGGTATTGGAAACCAATGGTATTAACGTTGATGACGATGCTTATCTGCTGACCATCATCGACCTGATTAAAGACCGTTGTACGTTGCTCCCTGATTTTTATCAGCAGGGATCTTACTTTTTCCAAATACCTGCCGAGTATGATCTTAACGCCGTTAAACCAAAATGGACCGATGAGAAAACGGCTTTCTTTAACGAATTTATCAGCATATTAAATAAGCTGGATGATTTTAGCAGTGCCAATGTCGAGGGCGGGTTTAAATTATTGATGGAACACAAATCGCTCAAGCCCGGCGACGTGATGTTGCCTTTCCGCATTATGCTGGTTGGCGGCAAATTCGGTCCGCATGTGTTTGATATTACGGCGTTATTAGGTAAAACCGAGACAATTAATAGGATAAAGCAGGCGCTGATAGAGTTTACGGCTTAACCTCCTTATCCTTACAAAATTGTCGTTTTCTGTAGAGAGAAATTATACACATGCTAATAAAAGCATCAAAGCATATATAGATTTCTCCCTGCGCTCGAATAACAAGCCACTAATTTTATGTTCACAGATAAAATAAAAAAAGCCACCCTGCAAAATCACCAGCAAACAGAGAAGGTGCTGATTAGTAAGCTGAAAAACATGCGCTCAAAGCAGGACTATGTTGATTTACTTAGCCTGTTTTACGGCTATTTCGGCGGACTGGAAAAACACATAGAGCGCTATATTAATGCCTCAAACCTGGCCAATTATGAAGAGCGTCGTAAAACATCAGCCATTGCGGATGATATACATGCTTTAGGCGGCGTCATTCCTGCTTTAGCGACCGATGACGAGCTTCCGGACATTGACAACTACCTGAAAGCCTTTGGTGCGTTATATGTTATTGAAGGATCGACGCTTGGCGGTAAGATCATCAGTAAAATGGTACAAGAGTACCTGCCTGTTGAAAATGGTAAGGGCCTGTCGTTTTTTAATAGCTACGGCGAACAAACCGACCAAATGTGGGCAAGCTTTAAAGCGATATTGAATGATGTGGCCATGACCCCGCAGGATGAGGCGATTATAACCGGCGCTGCCAATCAAACCTTTGTTAAATTTAAAATCTGGCTGGAAAAATAATCAGCTTATTTTTTAAAAGCCACGTAAAAAGTTGAGCCTTCGCCCAGCCGGCTATCAACCCATACTTTACCATTATGCTTCTCTACAATCCGTTTAACAATGGCCAAACCAACGCCGGTGCCCTCAATATTCTTTACATTGTCCATGCGTTTAAACAGCTCGAAAACGCGCGGCAGCTGTTTGATGTCAATACCTACACCATTGTCTTTTATGGTATAAATTATTTCGCTTTCGTCGTCTTTAGCGTCAATGGTGATCTCTGGCGCGCCCGACGGCAGGCTGTATTTAACCGCGTTACTTAATAAGTTGGCAAATACTTGCGATATCATGGTTGGGTCGCCCATTACGGGTGGGGTATTTTTGATGTTTATCTTTAGGTGATCGGCATTGTAAACCAGTTTCAGATCGCGGATGTGGTCATCAATCATCGTAGCCACATCTACCTCAACCGGCTCTAAATCTATGCGGCCAATGCGTGAATACTCCAATACCTCGTTGATCATGGAATTCATCCGGTCAACTTTACTATCAATTTTGGTCAGCACATCCTGCGTACGCGACTCCAGATTTGCAGACCTGGAGAGCATCTGCGCATACCCTTTAATGGTTGACAGCGGGTTTTTCAAATCGTGCGATATGGTGAAGCTAAAGGTATCCAGTTCTTCGTAAGCCTGTTTCAAGCGTTCGTTTAGCATACGTATGGCACCTGCTTTCTGGGTGATAGCATAACTTACTTCTGCACGCAAACGGGCTACCGACTTAATCTCCGCGTCGTTCCAGGGCTCTGATTTGCCCGACACTTCCTGCGACCAGGCATCGAATGAGGCACGCGGCGAAATTTTAACGGTGCCGTCAGTATTTATTTCAACCGGCTTGTCAGGGTTGCCGGCCCAGGTCACTATTTCCAGACACTCAGGTTTAAACCAGATAATATATTCAGACAACTCGGCCGATAACGTCAATACCATGATGCCGCTGGCTACTTTCTTATAGGCGTCGGCTTCAGGATACAGGTAGGGTAGCTCATGGGTATAATAAAATGGCTCGTTGACAGTTTCCTTAACCCAACTTAATAGCTTTTGTATCTGCTCATCATTGGGCGTATTGCCTACCTTGGTTATATTATTTTCGTATATCAGAGCAGCACCGGCTGCATCGGTAACATGCATAATATTAACGCCGGGCAGGGCCAGGGCCTCTTCAATACTGTTGCTTTTCAGCATGTTTTTAGATAACGCATTGACCTTGGCATTGTACCTGTCCTGCAAATCTTTATTGGCTTCGTCCTGCCTGAAGTCTAAAGCTGATGACAGTATCTGGCCAATCAGTTTTGCCGAATCGCGCGCTTTATAATCAATAAAACGCGGGGTATAATTATGGCAGGCAATCAATCCCCATAATTCGTTTTTATACAATAATGATATGCTGAAGCTTGATTCAATCCCCATGTTTTTTAGATATTGAATATGGATGGGCGATACCGCGCGTAATTGCGAATGTGTCAGATCCAGCGGTTCTTCGTTCAGTTGTTTGGTCGTAATAATTTTTGACGGCGTGGTATGCACATTGGCTATGAGCCGGGTTAAATTCTGTTTATACAGTTCGCGGGCTTGTTTTGGGATGTCGGATGCAGGGTAATGCAGC
>DATCXS010000430.1:0-2697 GCA_036565645.1 Mucilaginibacter sp. | reverse complement strand
AATATCCAGCATTAATCAGCTAATATCTTAGCCAAATCAGCAGGCGAATAATTGATAGATTTTAAAGTTTTATCATCCTGCGCACGGTAAACTAAAAACAGGCCATCTATTTCTTTGTGATATGATTCGGTATCGTCTTTGCCTTTATAATGAGCTATAGTATGGTTTGCTTCTTCTAAAGTTTTACAGGCTTTACTCATATTTGAACGATGTACCTCGTCAAAAAGCTCTTTGAATTTTTCGCCCAAACCAAATTCTAAAACAGCGCCCGATAGCACGTATTGCAAGTCGCAAAGTGCGTCGGCTATTTCAACCATATCTTTATCATTTATAGCTTGTTGCAGCTCTTTTAGTTCTTCGGCAAGTAATTCAACACGCAGTTTACAACGCTCTGTCGAGGGGATTGTAGGTACAGGTAATATTGGATGCTTAAATGCAGTATGGAACTCGGCTACCTGGTTCAGTGAATTTAAATCTTTGATCATAACAAGCTATTATTTATCGATTAGCAGTGGATTGCTAAGTTATAAATAAGGTGCTACTTATCAATGAATGGTTGATAAATTGGGGATATAAACATCACCCTTTTTTAAGGGTTTACCTAAAACAGCTTTAACTGTAAAATAAGCGTCGTGGGCATCGGTAAGTGTGTATATCACATAGTAATTATCCCATTTACCTATTGATGAAATGTGAAATGGCTGCGGATGTTCATTAAATACAGCTTGATTATTAATAAATTCCTTTTTTGATGAACATGCCAAAAATAAACAGCAAAAAACCAGGGGAAGTTTTTTCATGATTTTGTTTAAGTGGTTAAAAAACAATAGTTAATGCTTTAAATATACTTATTTTTAAGCATCTGCAATTTATTTAATTAAGAAAATATTTTTTTTAATCTGATTTTTTAAATTAATTTAATCTTCGGTGCTATTGCTTGATTTTCAATAAACAAAAAAGCCATTTCGATGAAATAATTTCATCGAAATGGCTTTTTATTAAAAATGTTTTAAAAACCTTATTTACAGCTCTCTAACCCATATATTACGGTAACTAATCGGCTCACTTCTATCGCCGTGGGCTTGCAATTTAATTGGGGCGGGGCCATGTTTAGCGTTTTCATAACTTGGCTTACCAACAAACTGGGTTGGCCCCAATAAGGTTACGTTGTTTTGCACTAACACACCGTTAAACAATACTGTTACCCTTGCCGGAGTTTTAACTGTACCATCATCATTAAATGTTGGAGCGGTCCAGATCACGTCATAAGTTTGCCATTCGCCCGGCATTCTTGCAGGGTTAACCAGCGGAATAAATTGCTTATATATACTTCCGGCCTGACCATTAACATAGGTTTTGTTTTTGTAAGAATCAAGCACTTGTAGTTCATACCCGGCGTCGCCTTTACCTAATGATGCCAGGAATACACCGCTATTTCCGCGAGCCTGATCACTACCGGTGATATTTGAAGGTATACGCCACTCTACGTGTAACTGATAGTTTGAAAAAGATTTTTTGGTTTCGATATTGCCGCTGTGTTTATTTACGGTCAGTATTCCATCTGATACTATCCATGAAGCAGGATCACCACGATGATCGGTCATAGTCCATTGGTCAAGGTTCTTGCCATCAAATAATACAATTGCATCTGACGGAGCATCGCCAACAACTTTACCCGGAGTAACAACATTGGGTACCGGTTCATAAACCTCGGTATCCTCATGTTTCATTTGTGCATTAGCTGCTAAGGTGCTTGCTGCAAGTATTGCTGCCAGCAATAATGAATGTTTTTTGTTCATAATTTTTAGAGAAGTTTGGTTAGCAAACATAATAAAAAAAGTCATCCCTATAATAAGATGACAGTACTGTATATTAAAATAGAAATAATTGTGTTGTATGGCCGATCAAGATCTATTATTTTTCGGGCCTGTGAAATAACTTCCTTAACGTTTTTTTTGCCTTTTCGAGCGGCATTTTTTGTTTGGCAGATAAATTCTTTCCTGCTCTGTTTTCATAAAAAGTGATCATGGACATAGCACTTTGAAAGGGTGAAGCTTTTCTTCGATGGCTTGTTTCGGCAGAATGCTTTACCGACCGTGCTATCTCATCCGGATCTTTGGACCTGAAAACGTCCTTTTCCAGATCCATCGCATTACTCTCTTTAGTCACCTTTGCCGACCATAACTTTCTTCTCCTCCGTGCCATAATATCTATTTTTAATATTAACAACCAGCAAGCATACAGATGACGGCGCTAATTTTCAACCCCAAATTAGCCGTTAACTACCTCACCTCCATTTACGTGTATTACCTGGCCCGTAATAAATGAACTGTCATCCGAAGCTAAAAATACGTACGCAGGCCCAAGTTCAGAAGGTTGGCCGGCACGTTTCATCGCGGTTTCTGACCCAAATTTCTTTATTTTCTCTTCATCAAACGTTGCGACGATCAGCGGTGTCCAAACCGGTCCGGGCGCTACAGCGTTTACCCTGATTTTCCGGTCAATCAGATTAGTAGCCAGCGAGCGCGTAAATGAAGTAATTGCACCTTTGGTTGACGAATAATCTATCAGATTTGGCGACGAACGGTAAGCAGTTACTGATGTGGTATTGATAATTACATCGCCCTCTTGCATATAGTTTAATGCCTCGTTAGCAAAGTAGAAATAAGCGAAAATATTAGTGCGAAAAGTATCTAT
>DATCXS010000238.1:0-2075 GCA_036565645.1 Mucilaginibacter sp. | reverse complement strand
ATCTGCGAATGTCGACGTCATTAATACAGGCTCAAGTATAATAGGAAAGATTAATGTAGAACGATATTTAACGGGAAATGGTGATTTGAATTATCGCGGTTACCGGTTATTGTCGTCGCCGGTTTCTGATTCCACTCAAACAGCATATTATAACCTCAGGTACCTAAAGGGTACCGGCAGTTATCTTACCGGCAGCGGTGGGGTCCAAAATGGTTTTGATGCCAAAGGCGGTCCTACACTATATCTTTATCGCGAAGATACCAGTACAGTTTTTAGCACGGTTACCAATATTAAAAACCCTGATTTATATAAAATTACAACTGCTGACAGTGCTACGCCCGTACCTCTGCCAATAGGCAATGGATACTTCTACTTCTTCCGGGGCAACAAAGGTACTAATTCGACCACGCCTCCGGCTAATACCATCTTAACTGCGACGGGACATCTAACTCAAGGCCCGGTTACGGTTCATAGCTGGTTTTATTCTTCAGACAACGGATCGTTTCAGGACTCTACGAGTTTACCCTACACGTCTACCAGCTCAGTTAAAGGCTTTAGCCTTTTAGGCAACCCTTATGCCAGCTCAATTGACTGGAATAAGGCATTTGACGGCAGCAATGGCATTAACACAACAAACATTAGCTCACTTATTTATATATATAAACCGTCTTCAAAAACCTATGCAACCTATGATGGTTCAACACACGAAAGTAAAGATGGAGGAAGCAACATCATTCCAAGTGGACAAGGCTTTTTTGTATTGGCAACAGGTAGTGGCGCTAAACTTACTTTCAATGAGTCGGCTAAGATTACCGGCCAGCCCACTACACTTTTGTTAAACAGTGCGGCAAATGCCCGGGTAATTAGAACATTACATTTAAAATTGGCTAAAGATAACGTTCAACAGGAGGAAACCTTGTTGTCATTTAGTAACGCGTATAATAACAACTATGTGGTTGGCGAGGATGCGCCTTATTTAAAAGGCTACGGAAACGTTAGCTTTGCAAGCCGTTCAGCAGACAAGCATTTACTGGCTATAAATCATTTGCCTTTTCCGAAAAGCAGCCAAAACGTTGCGATGAATGTTATGGTAACGCAAACCGGCAACTATCAGCTAAGCTTTTCTCAGCAGGACAATATTCCTGGTTCTTATGATATCTGGTTGAAAGATGCATATTTGAAAGATTCGATTGATATCAGACATAATAACGCGTATAAATTCGTGGTATCGGCCGATACAAACTCGACAGGAGCAGGAAGATTTAGCATAGTGATGCGCTTGAATCCTAACAAAGTAGTTCACCTTCTAAGTTTTGACGCAACCAAGAGCACAAGTGACGTTAAAATCAGCTGGACTGCCGAAAACGAAGCCAGCTATACAACTTATGTACTTGAGCGCAGCACAGATGGCGCAAGAACCTTCAAAATACTTGACAGCTTAACTTCAGCAGGTTTGGGTACTTACAAAGACCTGGATCCGTCGCCGATATTGGGCGATAATTATTACCGTTTAAAACAAACAGATGTGGCCGGTAATGTTTCTTACTCAAATGTTGTTAAAGTGATGTATGCCAACGCCGCAAATACTATTTTAGCCAACAGCAATATAAGTATTTATCCAAATCCTGCGCAATCAACTTTAAATTTAGCTATTACCAACACTAATAATGCTGCTGCAATTGTACCGGCATCTTACAAAATAACCATCACTAACAGCTTAGGGTTATTGGTTAAAACAGACATATCTGCAAGCGCCCGCTGGCAAGGGCATATAGACAATTTATTGCCCGGCACCTATTTTATTCAGGTAATAAATACTAAGAATAATAGCTTAACCGGCAAAAGCACGTTTGTAAAATTGTAGCTGTGTGGATTGATATTAAAAAAAATGAAGAAAAAAATTCTGTTAAGCTTATTGTTTTTAAGTAACACCTTTATGCTTTTTGCACAAGGCCCGGGCGCGCCCGGTGGTGATGGCGGCGGCTGCGCCGACCCCGATGCAAACTGCCCTCTTGACACCTGGATCATCGCCTTTGCTGCCTTTGCGCTAATTGGCACCACAATATACTTGTATA
>DATCXS010000299.1:0-5175 GCA_036565645.1 Mucilaginibacter sp. | reverse complement strand
CCGGCCGCAACCCCTTTTTGTTCAAAAAGATATTGATCCTGTTTGTATGAGCACGATGCTGAAAGGAGCGAGGCAAACAAGAATATGAGTATTAAGTGACGCATAATTTATAAAGATAGGTTTAGCATGGCGTGTGTTAACTGGCTATTATCCCAAAACTACAATAATTTTGTAATTGTAACTTAGCGTATTTTTTCAGAAGTGCAGCATTTAAAAATTTCTTTAATTACAGTGACCCGTAATGTCCAGGATACTATTGGACGCTGCATTGAATCTGTTGCTGCACAAAATTATAGTAATCTTGAATATATCGTAATTGACGGAGCATCTACCGACAACACTTTACAAATAATAAGCCAATACCCAACAGTTGTAAGCCGTTTGGTGTCAGAACCGGACAACGGTATTTATGATGCCATGAACAAGGGCATCCATTTAGCTACCGGCGATGTAATAGGCATATTAAATGCCGACGATTTTTTTGCCGATGATGATATTTTAAACAGCGTGGCAGGTATTTTTAATAAAGTAAACGGTGATATCATTTACGGAAACCTGAATTATTTGAAACCCAATGGAAAGATACTTCGTAGCTGGCATTCAGGTAATTACCGGTACGGAAAGTTTAATTGGGGATGGATGCCCCCGCACCCTACATTTTATTGCAGACGGGTTGTTTTTGAAAAGCTGGGTAACTACGATTTAGAGTTTGGAACAGCTGCCGATTATGAATTGATGCTAAGATTTATGCATTTAAATAAATTGAATGCTCATTATCTAAATAAAACAATGGTTAATATGGCATCGGGCGGTATAAGTAATCAAAATTATGGTAACCGTCTGCGGGCATGGAAATATGACCTTAAAGCAATGGGGAAAAATGGGGTGTTATTTCCGCTACTATGTGTAATTTTTAAACCCTTAAGAAAAGTTTTACAGTATATATAAAAAGCGGACGGATTGTTGTTAACATATTGGAAATTTGTTAATTATAATTTTAAACTTGTCTTGTTCTTGATTATTAATTTAAAGCTTTATCTTAAAAATTATATGTTGGGGTCCCTAACTCATCATCAAATAATTTATTGTTTGTGTATAGTTTGCTTTACCGCATTAATTTCTATTTTATCTATACCTTCTATCCTTCATATCGCACGTGTCCGTCATCTATATGATGATATAGGCCATTTCAGAAAACAGCATGATCATGGCATACCACGTTTAGGCGGAGTGGCAATTTTTGTAAGCTACTGTGTTACCGCATTGATATTTACTATAATTGACCAAAGCTTTGCCGTTGGTTATCTACTTACTGCAAGTATTATTCTGTTTATAATGGGGCTTAAAGACGACCTCTCTGGCGTAAATTCAAGCACTAAATTTCTGGTTCAATTTGTTGTGGCGCTTATCTTGGTTATCCTGGGCGATATCCGGTTAACCAGCATGTATGGCATATTTGGTATTTATGATTTGCCATTTGTTATTAGTTCTGCATTATCAATAATAGTTATTATCATGATAATTAATGCCTTTAATTTGATTGATGGTATTGACAGCCTTGCGGGGATAACCGGTATTTTAGCTAACCTGGCTTTCGCTGGCCTGTTCTTCTATATTCATCAATATGAAGCTGCTATAATTTCATTAATTTTAGTAGGCTCCATTTTAGGTTTTCTGCGTTATAATCTGACACCGGCAAAAATATTTATGGGCGATACAGGCTCATTATTTATCGGTTTAATATCAGTAGTAATGGCTATCAGGTTAATTGAGTTAACCAAGTTTGCCACTCCTGGCGTGCCTCAAATAAGCTCTGCTCCGGCGTTAACGGTTGCCATATTAATTGTGCCCATTTTTGACACTATCCGCGTTTTCTTTGTTCGCATCATCAATGGCATATCGCCCTTCTCTGCCGATCGTAACCATATCCACCACCGTATTTTAAAATTAGGCTACACGCATTTGCAAACTACAATAATACTTTCTGTGTTTAACTTGGTTTGCATAGGGCTGGCGCTGTTGTTGGGCGGTTTAGGTAACTTTGCTTTAATTGCCCTCATCTTCACTGTCTCTATTTTATTCAACTGGGGCATTACCTTTATACTAAGATCAAAAGAACGCGAAGTTGTAACGCTGCGTAATCTTTTTACCTGATCTCGCCGGGTACCCTACCGTATGTATCATCTTTATCGTTTAAAATCTGCTCCTTAGGAGCAAACGTTCGGTAGAATTATTAAACAGGAACAAGGAACTTCGCGCCGTAGGTGCGATACTAAGCGGGCTTTACAATCACTTTTCCAAATATGTACACACGGTACTCAAGGAAATTGCTTTTAAAAATTCGACCCAAAATTTCGGTTAAAGCCAACGGCAATAAAAGAAAATTTAACACCGCTTTAATTCATTGCCGTCTCATTTATGGGGCGGAAAACAGCATCGGTATACCGGCTTTAGCCAAAATACGGGAGTCGAATTTTAAAAGTGATCGCCCTGACACGGTACTCCGGTATCCGGCAAAATCTAATCTGAATGTGTATTTGTGCGCTTTTTTCGGCGTATCTAAACTGTTTTAGTTAATTTTGCGTTATCTACCATATTACCTATGAAAATTGCAATAAACGGATTCGGCAGGATTGGCCGTATTTTCTTGCGGCGTATCTTAACCAAACCAGGTATAGAGGTGGTGGCTATTAATGACCTGACCGATACCGCGACATTGGCACATCTGTTTAAGTATGATTCCGTTCATCGGGGGTTTACCGGCAATGTATCTTTTGACGACGGGCACCTTATCGTCAACAACAATAAAATCAAAATATTAAGCGAACGCGATCCGTCAAAGCTTCCCTGGAAAGATCTTGGTATTGACCTGGTGGTCGAGTCGACCGGTAAGTTTACCTCTCGTCAGGGGTCAGAAATGCATTTGGCAGCAGGCGCAAAAAAGGTAATTATCTCGGCGCCATCGGCAGATAAAGATATTCCGACAGTTGTATTAGGTGTGAATGACGATAAGATTGACCTGAATTCAAATATCCTTTCCAACGCCTCATGTACCACTAATAACGTGGCGACAATGGTTAAAATATTAGATGATAATTGGGGCATCATCGATGGTTACATTACCACCGTACACTCCATGACCGGCGACCAAAGCTTGCATGACGCACCGCACAAAGACCTGCGCAGAGCACGTGCGGCGTCGGCATCCATCATCCCTACAACTACCGGGGCGGCAAAAGCTATTACCTCTATCTTTCCGCATCTGGAGGGTAAACTTGGCGGTGCCGGTATACGCGTGCCGGTGCTTAATGGTTCGTTAACAGACTTTACCTGCATCCTCAGATCGCAGCCTGCTGTACAAGATATTAACCTTGCGTTTAAACAGGCAGCGCAGGGCAATATGAAAAACATATTAGAATATACCAACGACCCCATCGTATCAGCCGATATTGTGGGCAATACACACAGCTGCGTATTTGATGCCCGGCTAACCTCAATAGTAGGCGGTCTGGTTAAAGTGGTTGGCTGGTATGATAATGAAATGGGCTATTCGAGTCGATTAGCTGACCTTATTGAAAAAATACATTTACTTACATGATTAAATTTATCTCCGTTGAAGAGCTGTTACCGCTAAGAAATACCGTGTTACGCGATGGAAAGCTGACACTTAATGAATGCCGTTTCCCTACAGACAAGTTAGATGGCAATTTTCACTTAGGATATTTTATAAAAGGCGAGCTGGCCAGTATCGCGTCTTTTCACCCGCAAAGTTACGGGCAGTATAAAGGCGACGGCTACCAGATCCGCGGCATGGCCACGTCCGAAAAGTACCGGGGGCAGGGTATAGGCACCAAACTGCTCAACTTCGGCTTGGTATATCTGCGCGAGCAGCGGGTTGTTTATGCATGGTGCAATGCCCGTAAAAAAGCTTTGAAATTTTATCAGGACATTGGCTTTGATATCGTATCTACCGAGTTTGATATACCCGGTATTGGTCCGCATCATGCTATGTATGCTAAAATTCAATAAGTTACGGTAAAAATTTACCTGCTTAAATCGTCTTTTTTTATTTTTCGGTTCGGAATTTAGAATTAAATGCTGATTTTGGCGCACTTTAAGTCAGACAGAAAGCATGAAAACTATAGATCAAATTAAATTTACCGGAAAAAAGGCGCTTATCCGCGTTGACTTTAACGTTCCGTTGGACGAGAACAATCACGTTACTGACGATAACCGTTTAACTGCGGCTATCCCAACTATTAAAAAAATATTAACTGATGGCGGCGCAGTGATCCTGATGTCGCACCTGGGCCGACCAAAAAATGGCCCTAACGAGAAAGATTCGTTAAAACACGTAATCCCTTATTTGTCTGATCTGTTAGGCCAGCATGTTCAGTTTGCTGACGACTGCATTGGCGAACAGGCTACAGAAAAAGCTGAAGCCTTATCAAGCGGCGAAGTGCTTTTGTTAGAAAACCTGCGTTTTTACAAAGAAGAAGAAAAAGGAGACGTTGAGTTTGCCAAAAAATTGGCTGCTTTAGGCGATGTTTATGTCAACGATGCCTTTGGTACTGCCCACCGTGCACACGCTTCTACATCTATCATTGCGCAATTTTTTCCTGATGCCAAATTCTTCGGTTATGTGATGGCGAGCGAGCTGGCTAATGCCGAAAAAATATTAAATGACGCCGAGAAACCTTTTACCGCTATTATGGGTGGCTCAAAGGTGTCTGATAAGATCGAACTGATTGAGAAATTGTTAGATAAAGTTGATAACCTGATCATCGGTGGTGGCATGGCTTATACCTTTGCCAAGGCTAATGGTGGTAACATCGGTACTTCATTGGTTGAACTTGACAAACAAGAGCTGGCGCTGAGCCTTATTCAAAAAGCAAAGGACAAAGGTGTTAACCTGCTGTTACCTGTCGATAATGTTATTGCCGACGATTTTTCGCCAAATGCCAATACCGACATCGCTAAAACCGGCGAGATCCGCGATAACTGGATGGGTTTGGATATTGGCCCCGAAACCGTTAAGGCTTTCACCAAAGTGGTCGAAGAATCAAAAACTATCCTATGGAACGGCCCCATGGGCGTTTTCGAAATGGATAAATTTATGGTAGGCACCAAAGCAATTGCCGATGCGGTAGTTATAGCTACCCAAAATGGTGCTTT
>DATCXS010000402.1:0-13062 GCA_036565645.1 Mucilaginibacter sp. | reverse complement strand
GAAGCACCGGCTGCTGATACTACTACAGAAGAGTAAGCCCCCCGGCCCCCTGAAGGGGGAGGGAATATTTATAAAACACAAACAAAGCTTTCAAGCCCCCTTTAGGGGGTTTGGGGGTTAATAATAAGAAACAAGATGTCTACAGTACAAATCTCTGCATCAGATGTAAATAAACTGCGCCAGCAAACCGGCGCAGGTATGATGGATTGCAAAAAAGCTTTAACCGAAACCAATGGTGATTTTGAAGCTGCTATTGATTTTTTAAGAAAAAAGGGTGCTAAAGTAGCTGCCAGCCGTCAGGACCGCGAGTCGAACGAAGGTGTGGTTGTTTCACGTACCTCAGCTGATGGTAAACGTGGTGTTATCATCGAGTTAAACTGCGAAACCGACTTCGTAGCTAAAAATGCTGAGTTTGTAGCTTTTGCTAACGCGATTGCTAATACAGCTGTCGAGTCGGTAGATTCAACAACAGTCGAAGAGTTGAACCAATTGTCTATAGACATTGAAAACTCACGTTTAACTATAGCTGAAGCTTGCATTGAGAAAACCGGTAAAATAGGCGAGAAGATCGGCGTATCTAAATTTGAAGTTATTGAAGGTGAGAAAGTTGTTGCTTACATTCACGGTAACTACCGTTTAAGCGTATTGGTTGGCTTGAGCAAAGATGTTGAAGGCGCCGAAGAGGCAGGTAAGGACGTTGCTATGCAAATTGCTGCAATGAACCCTATCGCTATTGATAAAGACGGTGTTGATTCTTCAACTATCGAGCGTGAATTGGAAATTGCTAAAGAGCAGATCCGTGCAGAAGGTAAGCCAGAAGCAATGGTTGAAAAGATTGCTGCCGGTAAACTGAATAAATTTTACAAAGACTCAACCCTGTTAAACCAGGAGTTTGTTAAGGATTCTTCGAAAAGCGTATCTCAATTTTTAGATACCGTTGACAAGGGACTTACAGTAACAGCCTTTAAGCGAGTAGCTTTAGGAGCTTAATTATATTGATCCCCCGATAATATCGGGGGATTTTTTTTGCCAAAAAATTTGTAGAGACGCAATACTTTGCGTCTCTTGTAATAAATTACCCGGAGACACAAAGTATTGTGTCTCTACGGAACGACGATGAAAACTGCTTTACATAATTTCAGGCTGATAGCTGATGGTGCAATTACCAGCGGAAAGGCTGTTATTATTGAGAACGGAAAGATCATTGATGTAATTGCGGATACCCAGATGCCGCAGGAAATTAAAAAAATCGACTTGAATCAAAATTTCCTGTCGCCGGGTTTAATTGATCTGCAGGTTTATGGCAGCGGCGGTAAATTACTGGGGAGCAAATATCAGGAAGAAGCGCTGGCCCGGATGGAGGCGGATTTTCTGACGCAGGGCACAACCGGTTTTTTTGCCACTATTGGCACCAATAGCAATGCGCTGTTTGAAAAAGTTATCGTTGCCGCGAGAAATTACCGAGATAGGTGTAAAGGCAATTTTTTAGGTCTGCATTTGGAAGGGCCTTTTTTAAACCCTGATCGGAAAGGCGCGCATTTGGCCGAATTTATGCACAAAGCCTCGTTGGAGGAGGTAAAGCGCTGGCTTGAATTGGGCGATGGGGTTATCAGAATGATGACTATTGCGCCCGAACTGCAGGATGACGCTGTTATAAATTATTTGAATGACCAGGGCATAATATTATCATCGGGCCATAGTAACGCAACTTATCAGCAAGGAAAATCATTCCTTAATAACCCAATAAAAGCAGTAACGCATTTGTATAATGCTATGCCACAAATGCATCACCGTGAGCCCGGATATATTCCTGCTATTTTTGAAGAGCGCCCTTATACCAGCATCGTTGCCGATGGCATACATGTTGATTTTGCGATGATCCGTTTGGCTAAACGCGAATTAGGGGATAAACTTTTCCTGATAACCGATGCTGTTACCGAAACTACAGAGGGTACTTATCCGCTTCACGAGTTGCGGGGCACTCATTATGTAATGCCGCCTCACCATACTTTGTCAGGTTCGTGTTTAACGATGATAAAGGCAGTAAAAAATTGTGTTGAACACTGTGATATAAGTTTAGCAGAAGCTATTAATATGGCTTCACTATATCCCGCGCAACTTGCATCACTTAACAAAGGCAAGATTGCACCGGGTTTTGATGCAGACATGGTTGTATTTAATGACGACTTTGAAGTGCAGGCAACGGTATTTAAAGGAGGGATTAACAAAGTCGACATAAAATTTTAACAATAGCTTTAATTATATATTTTTGGCAAACTCCACAACATCCATGAAATACAAAAGAATATTACTGAAACTGAGCGGTGAGTCATTAATGGGCGACAAGCAGTACGGCATTGATAACAATCAGGTTATGCAGTATGCACATGACATTAAAAGCGTTTATGATAAAGGCATCGAGATAGCCGTTGTAGTAGGTGGAGGTAATATTTTCAGAGGATTAAGTGCCGAAAAATCAGGCATGGAACGTGCCCAGGCCGATTATATGGGTATGCTGGCCACGGTGATTAACTGCATGGCTCTACAAAATGCGTTGGAAAGCGTTGGCGTTGAAACCCGCCTGCAATCGGCCATTAAAATGGAGCAGATCTGCGAACCTTATATCCGCCGCCGTGCTATGCATCATTTAGAGGTTGGCAAAATTGTGATCTTTGGTGCCGGTACGGGTAATCCGTATTTTACTACTGATACTGCAGCATCATTACGTGCTATTGAGATTAAAGCCGATGTAGTATTAAAAGGCACCCGTGTTGACGGCATCTACACTGCCGACCCGGAGAAGGACCCAACTGCAACCCGCTATGACGAGATAACCTTCCAGGAAGTTTACGATAAAGGTCTTAACGTGATGGACATGACTGCCATAACCCTTTGCCAGGAAAATAAACTACCCATCATTGTATTTGATATGAATAAGCCCGGTAATTTTATGAAGATTGCAGATGGCGAGGCTATTGGTACTTTGGTGAAGTAAAATAACCGCCTTATTTTTTAAGATTTGACCTGATTTTCCATCTTGTCGGGTTTCTGCTTGTATGAAACAGTCCAAAAACTTTGATGGTATTTTTATCAACAAGGTAGTGAATACCGTATGGAAATCTTTCTATAAAATGAATGCGAACGCTTTTGTATCGTTTTTGAAATAGCGAAGGATCACGGCTTATCAGGTTAAAACCGGTTTCCAGACATAACTGAAAATCTTTACCTAAACCTGGCTGGCGACTCTCATACCACGAAAATGCGTCTAAAATATCAAGGCGAGTTTCGTCAGATACCAGAAGCTGATACATTATCTGATGCTATTGAGTTCATCTTTTATACTTTCCCAGGTAACAAAGGTTGTCTCGCCTTTTGCGTAGCGTTCCAACCTTTTATCCAGTTCAAGTTGATGAGAATCTGGTGAATCGATAGCATTATGATCAATACTATCCCAGATTTTTTCGATCATTGAAATGCGTTCGGCCACGCTCAAATCCAATATCTCTTGCATTTTTATCATAAGATAAATTTAGTACATTTTTCTTTTTGTTTCAATAGTTCATTATGAACCAATGTTTGTCAATGGGATTTTTTTAAGGCTAATTCACAGATTTTACTATTTTTGTCAAAAAAATTACAGCAATGAGCGAACTCGTTAAAAAACAAATAACCGAAGCGAAGGCTGCTATGGATCGGGCTATTGACCATGCAGATAACGAGCTAAATAAAATACGTGCTGGTAAGGCAAGCCCGTCAATGTTGGATGATGTTTTTGTTGATTACTACGGCACCGCTACTCCGTTAAACCAGGTAGGTACCGTTAATACGCCCGATGCCCGCACCATTGTGGTGCAGCCTTGGGAGAAATCATTGTTAGGTGCTATTGAAAAAGCTATCATGGAGGCTAACCTGGGTGTTAATCCGCAAAACGATGGTGTAATCATTCGCATCAACGTACCGCCATTGACTGAAGAGCGCCGCCGCGATTTGGTTAAGAAATCAAAAGCCGAAGCCGAAAACGGTAAAATAGCCATCCGTAATGTGCGTAAAGACGCTAACGAAAAAATCAGAAAGCTGAAATCAGAGGGTGTGTCCGAAGACGAAATGAAAACCGGCGAAGCCGAAATTCAGAAGTTAACAGATGCCTATATTGTTAAAGTAGATCAGCTATCAGAAGCTAAAGAAAAAGATATAATGACGGTGTAATTATCCACCGTTTTGTCAAATTAAAGGGAATGAGCTACTTAGCCGTTCCCTTTTTTTATTTTTGATTATATATATGAATATACTTCTGCAATATTTAAAAAGGCACCGCTGGACAGTGGGGCTCGCGCTGATTCTTGCGGGCATAAACATTGGCTTTTCACTGGTGGACCCGCTGATAACCGGTAAATTAATAGACAATTATATATTGCCTAAAGACAGCGCTCATTATACGTACGATTATCGTGTGCATGGTTCATTAATTTTGATTGGTATCGCAATTGGCGCCGCCATGATATCGCGTATAGCTAAAAATTTTCAGGATTATTTCACCAATATCATTGTGCTTAAAACCGGTGCGCAAATGTATAGCGACGGACTGAAACACTCGCTTGAATTACCTTACCAGGTTTTTGAAGATCAGCGGAGCGGGGAGACGTTGGGTATTCTGCAAAAGGTAAGGATAGATTGCGAAAAGTTTATTACCTCGTTTATCAGTGTGCTGTTTGTTAGTGTGGTAGGTATTGTGTTTGTGATCATTTACTCGCTAAAAATAAACTACCAGGTAACGTTAGTGTATTTTGCATCAATGCCGATCATCGCCATTGTGAGTGCTTTACTGAGCCGTCGCATTAAGAAGATACAAGGCACTATAGTTAAAGAAACTACTGCACTGGCCGGCTCAACTACCGAATCGTTACGAAACATTGAGCTGGTTAAAAGTTTGGGGCTGGCCAATCAGGAGATAGAACGTTTAAATAAAACTACCTACAAAATTCTTGACTTGGAGTTAAGGAAGGTGAAGTTTGTACGCAGCATGAGCTTTATACAAGGTACCGTGGTGAACCTGGTGCGCAGTGCGATGATCGTAGTTTTATTGATGTTGATATTCAAGCATACCCTTACCACGGGTAACTATATTCAGTTTTTATTCTACTCGTTCTTTTTGTTTAACCCGTTGCAGGAGTTAGGCAATGTAGTGCAATCATGGCGTGAGGCACAGATATCGTTGGGTAACTTTAAATCGATATTAGATACACCTATCGACAAAAAACCGGCAAAACCGGTATTGGTCGAAAATATCAGCAAGTTGACCTTTGATAATGTCACCTTTAAGCATTTAACGGCAACCCGCAATGCCCTTAATCAAATTAGCTTTGAAACGAATAAGGGCGAGACCATTGCTTTTGTCGGTCCGTCGGGATCGGGGAAAACGACCTTGGTTAAACTGCTGGTTGGTTTGTATCAGCCCCTGGAAGGCGATATCAGTTATAATGATATAGGCAGCAAGGAGATAGATTTGGATCAGCTGCGCGAAAAGGTTGGTTTTGTAACGCAGGATACGCAGTTATTTTCGGGCAGTATCCGCGAAAATTTATTGTTTGTGCGGCCAAAGGCAACTGATGAAGAGTGCCTGGATGTATTACAACGCGCTGCTTGCCAAACATTAATGGCTCGTGCTTCACAAGGTTTGGACACGGTAATAGGCGAGGGCGGCGTGAAGGTATCGGGTGGTGAAAAACAGCGTCTGTCTATAGCCCGCGCACTGTTACGCAGACCAGACTTGTTGGTTTTTGATGAGGCGACTTCATCGTTAGATTCGTTAACCGAAGAAGAGATCACAGAAACTATTAAAGATGTTTCAGATGTCAACGATCATATTACTATTTTGATAGCTCACCGCTTATCAACCATTATGCATGCCGATAGAATTTATGTGCTGGAGAAAGGGCGGATCATTGAATCGGGTAAACACGCAGACCTGCTTGATCAAAAGGGGCTATATTATGCTATGTGGAGACAACAGATAGGCGAAAAATATACGCTTGAATTAGAAGGATAACTATTCCTTCGTGGTAGCTCGAACGTAGTGAGCGATTTATACGCATGCAATTCTAAGAAACTGTCTAAAATAAAAAAGACGTCATTGGAACGAAGCAATCTCTACACATGCAAATCAACCGGGCAGGGTTTAACTGGCGCGCAGAGATTGCTTCGTACCTCGCAATGACGGTATGGCTTAATGTTTATAATAATATCTAAAAAACAAATTTAGACAGTCTCTAAGCAATATATAGATTTCTCCCGTTGGTCGAAATGACAGTAGTATTTACACGTTCAACTCCGCCTTTATTTCCGGAGCAGAAATTTCGTTGAGCGATAACGGCATCAATTTTTTAGACTTGAAATAGGTGAGGCTTACAATTAGTAAAGTCATGCTACCACCAAATAGTACTGCCGGAACTGTGCCTAACAGTTTAGCAGCCATACCTGATTCAAAATCACCAATCTCATTAGAAGAACTTAAGAACATAGAATTAACAGCTGACACTCTGCCGCGCATGTGGTCGGGAGTGAGCAACTGCATTATGGTGCCGCGAATGACTACACTAACACTATCAAAGGCTCCCTGCGCAAATAGAAAGATAAGCGCCAGATAAAAGCTACGGGCTAAACCAAAACCAATAATGCTACAGCCAAAGCCTGCTACAGCTATCAGCAAATTGCGCCAGGGCCTGTTCATAGGTGAAAACCTGGCCATTACTACCATTGTAATTGCCGCACCCAGAGAAGCGGCCATACGCATTAGTCCCAGCCCTTCAGATCCTACTTTTAAAATATCTAAGGCAAACACCGGTAACAGGGCGACGGCCCCTCCAAAAAATACTGAAAACAGATCAAGACTCATGGCATAGAGCATGATCTTGTTGTTAAATACAAAATGTATCCCCTCTGACAAGCTTTTCCAGATGTTTTCTTTAGGAACAAAAACCGGCGGATATTTGCGCAGCCTGTAAACCAGTATTATTGACAAGAGTAGAAAAATAAGTATCGTAACAAACGTTGCAGTAATGCCGCTCAACCCGGGTACAATATGGTCAGAAAAGCCGTAAATAAATCCGCCTGCCATTGGCCCTAAAATAGAAGCCGCCTGCCAGCTTGAGCTGCTCCAGGTGCTTGCATTAGGGTATATTTCGCGGGGTACACTATGGGCATAAACGGTAAAAGCAGCCGGGCCATAAAATGCGCGCATTACGCCATTACAAAAAATCATGGCATACATTACAGGCAATATCCAACTGCCCGATACGTAAGGGCGAATGCTATTAAGTGTAACAGCAAACATAGTCAACGCTGCCAAAAAAGCACCGGCGTATACAAAAAGCAGCATTTTGCGCTTTTCATATTTATCAGCAATATAACCACCATAAAGTGCAATGCCAACTGCTGGTATTGCTTCGGCCAAGCCGACAAATGCAATAGCAACCTTACTATGCGTAAGCTGGTAAATATAAAAGCCGAGCACGGTAGTTTGCATCTGATAAGCAAAGGTGAAGAAGAAACGTATGCCCAGGTATGAGCGGAAATCTTTATAACGTAACGCTATAAAAGAATCATTGGTGGGTAAAGGTTGATTACCAGCATCTGCCATGCGGCAAATTTACAACTCAGAATTTAAGATTTTAGATTATTTGATTTTTAGACAGGCGGATGATAGAGTCTACGAGATCTTATCCCAACTGAGGCCGGCATTTTTTACCTGGAATGCGCGATTCAAGATTTGATGCTCCGGGGATGCCAGTTGTGGATCGGTTGCAAATATTTCTTCTACACATTTACGGCATTGCATTAACAGATCCTGGTCGGCAGCCAGGTCGGCCACTTTAAGGTCCAACAACCCGCTTTGCTGGGTGCCTTCAATATTGCCGGGTCCGCGTAGCTGCAGGTCGGTTTCGGCAATCTCAAAGCCATTGTTTGTTTTAACCATGGTATTAAGGCGTATGCGGCCGTCATTACTCAATTTGTCCTTGCTCATTAATATGCAATAGGATTGCTCGGCACCACGCCCTACACGGCCCCTAAGCTGGTGCAATTGCGAAAGCCCAAAGCGCTCAGCATTCTCAATAATCATTACCGACGCATTGGGCACGTTTACACCTACCTCGATCACGGTTGTGGCCACCATGATCTGCGTTTCGCCCTTTACAAAGCGCTGCATTTCAAATTCTTTTTCTGCGGCCTTGATCTTGCCGTAAACTACACTTAGTTTATATTGAGGCAACGGGAACTCGCGCGAAATTACCTCAAAGCCGTCCGTCAGGTTTTTTAAATCCAGCTTTTCACTTTCCTGTATCAGCGGGTATACCACATACACCTGGCGTCCTTTGGCTATCTCTTCTTTCATAAAGCCAAACACACGCAGGCGGCTATTTTCATAAAAGTGGATGGTTTTGATGGCTTTACGTCCTGCCGGCAGCTCGTCAATCACCGAGACGTCCAGATCGCCATATAAGGTCATCGCGAGCGTGCGGGGAATAGGTGTTGCTGTCATCACCAATATATGCGGCGGAATAACATTTTTGCGCCAAAGTTTGGCACGCTGCTCTACACCAAAGCGGTGTTGCTCGTCAATTACCACCATACCCAGATTTTGGTATTGCACTTTATCTTCAATCAAGGCATGGGTGCCTATCAATATCTTAAGCTCGCCACTCTCTAATTTTTGGTGGATATGCCTCCGCTCTTTAGGTTTGGTTGATCCGGTGAGCAGCGCAACTTCTATAAAATCATCGCCTACCAAACTTTTTATAGTTTGATAGTGCTGGTTAGCTAATATCTCGGTAGGGGCCATAATGCAGGTCTGGAAGCCATTATCAATGGCAATCAGCATACTCATCAATGCTACCACGGTTTTACCGCTGCCTACGTCGCCTTGCAGCAACCGGTTCATTTGCACACCGCGTTGGGTGTCCTGGCGTATCTCCTTTAAAACTTTCTTTTGTGAGTTAGTAAGCTCGAAAGGGAGTTTGTTGTGGTAAAATTCATTAAAGTAAGTGCCCACCTTATCAAAGATATTTCCCTTAAACTTCTGTACACGCAGCAGCTTGTTTTTGAGCAGCTTAAGCTGCAAAAAGAAAAGCTCTTCAAATTTGAGGCGATGCCTGGCCTCGGCCAGTTTATTGGCGTCTTCGGGGAAATGGATATTTTTATAAGCATCTGCACGGTTCATTAATTTGAACCGGTTGACGATATACAACGGCAAGTTTTCGCGGATGTCTTTGGCATGTTGCTCTAACAGCGTAGCAATGAGTTTTTGTATGCCTTTGCTATCCAAACTAAATTGCTTAAGCTTTTCAGTTGAGCTGTATACAGGTTGCAGCGTCATGTTGCCCTTGCGCTGAATAGTCTCGGTCGAGTACGGATCAAGCTCCGGATGCGACATTTGCGCCTTGCCATTAAATGAGCCGGGCCTGCCAAATAAGATGTAGGCTTTGCCAACTATTAGATTTTTTTCAACCCATTTAATGCCTTGAAACCACACCAGTTCCATTATGCCGGTTTCGTCCTGTACCTGGGCTACCAGGCGTTTGGTGTGTTTTTCGCCCAGTAGTTCTTTATGGGTAAGGCGGGCTATTACCTGTACATAAGGCAAGTCGGGCTGGATATCTTTTATTTTATAGTAGCGGGTACGGTCAATGTGCCTGAAAGGGTAATGCTCCAGCAAGTCCTCCAGCGTTTTAATAGCCAGTTCTTTCTTAAGCACATCGGCACGCGCAGTGCCAACACCCTTTAAATATTCAACCGGGGTTTGAAATGGCTGATCGTTCAACGGCTATACTCAGGATTTAACAGCGATTACAGAAATCTCAACACTGACACCTTTGGGCAGGGCAGCTACCTGAACGGTTTCGCGCGCAGGGAAGTTGTCTTCAAAATAAGAACCATATACCTCATTTACTTCGGTAAAGTCGGCCATGTTGGTCAGGAAGATGGTGCTTTTTACTATATCGCTAAAATCGGCCTTTGCAACTGCTAAAATAGCGCCGATGTTCTCCATCACCAGGTGAGTAGCCGATGTAATATTATCAGTAACTAATTCGCCGGTGAAGGGGTGCAAAGGTATTTGTCCCGATACATAAATGGTGTTGCCTGCTTGAATACCCTGGTTATATGGCCCGATAGGAGCCGGTGCATCGGCAGTTTTAATTACTTTTTTCATGATGTATAGTAGTGATTATGCTGATCTTCAGATCAGCTATTTTAATGTTTTTTTAAGATAAACCATTGTATCAGTTTCCAGATTATGCCTAACAAAAAAATTGTTATAGCCGTAGCATTAATGACATGCATTACCCTTAAATTAAAGTTGGTGGGTCTTTTAGGATCTTTTTTTCTGAAAAAATACATAGCCAAATTTTTAAATTTTGCTCGCGCTTTATAACACAAATATAGATAAACAAAAAAGGCTCCCCAAAATTGGAGAGCCTTTATATTGTTTAACTTAACTGATTTTCAAAAATTATCTTTTGAATTGAACACGACGGTTTAATACACGTCCTTCTTCAGTTGAGTTATCAGCAATTGGTCTTGTTTCGCCATATGCTTTTACTTTGATGCTTTTAGAATCAACGCCAGAGTTAACTAAGTAAGTTTTTACTGAGTTAGCACGGTCTCTTGATAATGCCATGTTGTGAGCAGCAGTACCTTCAGATGAAGCAAAGCCATCTAATTCAACTTTTGCACCTGTTGCACGTAAGTCAGCAGAAGTAGCATCTAACACTGGGTAAGATGAAGTTCTTAATACTGAGCTATCAAATTCAAACTGAATGTTTGAATATGCAGCAGCCGGAGCAGCAACAGCAGTGTCAGCTTTAGGGAATACTATAGCGCAACCAGAACCGTCAACTACTGTACCAGCAGCGGTGTTAGGGCATTTGTCAAATTGATCAGCAACACCGTCACCGTCAGAATCTTTTTTCAGATCGTTAACAGCGTTTTCAACGTTAGTTACACGGCCTTTTAACGCTTCAACTTCTTTACGTAAAGATTCGTCGTATAATTCGTCATACATCATAGCAACTGGGTTCACCCACTCTAAGTTGCGTTTTGCTTTTGAACCTAAAGTGAAGTCTAAACCAGCGTAACCATAAGAATAGTGGTCTTTAGTTGGATATGCTCTGTTAACACCATCAAATACGTCGCCGTCGATGAAGTTTTCAGTGTAACCTAATTTCAGACCGATAGCGTCAGATAATTTGAATTTAACGCCAACACCTACAGGGATAACCAAATTAGTTACTCTGTGTGGGTTAGTGTTAGTTGCGCTGGCAGTATTGTAAGTTTGAGAAACTAAGGTTGGGTAACCAGGAGTAGTAGCACCATAAATAGTTGGGTTAAAGTTTACTAAACCGGCACCAGCATTAACTAAGAAGTTAATAGCATTTTCGCGACGTAAGTAATCAATAGTAGCTACGTTAACCTCACCGCTGATAGCAGCTTGGTAAAACGGAGTTGAGAATTTAATGTAATTGTTACCGGTTACACCGTCAGTAATGTAAGCAACACCGTTAGCATCAAGGTTTCTTCCTGTAGCAGTACCTTGTACTTTACCACCGCGTAAGTTCAATTGTAAAGAGAAAGAGTGTGCTAATTGTTTTTTGATGTCTAAGCCATAACCTAAGTTAATTTTGTTGCCGTTAAAATCACTTGAGCCACCGGTTGCAAGTGTAGGTGATGTTGCGCCAACATTTACGCCAATACTCCAGGTATTGTACTGCCCGCTACCACCAAATACCTTGGCAGTAGTTGTAGTCGACGACGTTGTTTCTGTGGTTTGAGCGTTAGCTGCGCCTACTACCATTAAAGAAACAAAAGAAAGAGCGACTGTTTTTTTTAATGTAGAATAGTTCATAGTTTTAAGATTAAACAATGTTTTAATTGTGATTTTTTTTCCAAAAATAGTAATTATGTTTGAAACGATAACCAAATTCTGTTCCAAAAATCATAATACCAACACAAAGAAATAAAAAATGTTCTATAAATAGTACAAATAAAATTAATGCAATGAAATATTTACCTGTCGACAATAATTTATTTATAAATAATAGAAAAAATTTCGTTTCGAGAATAAAATCCTCATCTGTAGCGATATTTTATGCCAATGATGAGTTTCCGAGGAGCGGTGATCAAGCCTTTGTTTTTAAGCAAAATGCCGATTTCTTTTATTTAACAGGCATCGACCAGGAGCAAAGCATTCTTTTATTATTCCCTGATTGTCCTAATTATGTATACAAAGAAGTACTGTTTTTAAGACAAACCAATGAGCATATTGCTGTATGGGAAGGACACAAATACACTAAAGAAGAAGCCAGAGAAGCCTCTGGTATTGAAAATATATATTGGTTAAGCGATTTTGATACCATATTACATAGTATTATAAATTATGCCGAAAATATCTACATTAATACCAATGAGAATGATCGCTTCAGTTTTTCGGTTCCGTATCGCGATGTACGCATGTTAGAGGATCTTCGTTCTAAATATCCGCTGCATCATTACGAGCGCTCAGCACCTATTATGCGCGACCTGCGCCCGGTTAAGTCTCAAACAGAAATAGAACTAACTAAAAAAGCCTGTGCTATAACTAAAGATGCCTTTGAGCGTGTTTTGAAGTTTACCAAGCCAGGCGTTACTGAATATGAGATCGAAGCCGAGATCATTCACGAGTTTATCAGGCAGCGAGCCACCGGCCATGCTTATACGCCTATTATCGCATCGGGTAAGAATGCTGTAGTACTGCACTATATTGATAACAACCAGGTATGTAATGATGGCGATGTAATACTATTTGACTTCGGAGCTGAATATGCTAACTACAATGCCGATATGAGTCGTTCAATACCGGTAAACGGACGCTTTACCAAACGCCAGCGCCAGGTTTACGATGCCGTACTGCGGGTTATGCGCGAAGCAACTAAAATGATAGTCGAAGGCGCCATCTGGAATGAATACCATGATGAGGTTGGTAAGGTTATGACCAGCGAATTGATCGGCCTGGGGTTATTGACTAAACACGAC
>DATCXS010000399.1:0-6759 GCA_036565645.1 Mucilaginibacter sp. | reverse complement strand
ACTCTCTAAAGCCTTGTCATCAAGGCGGCGTGCTATGGCAGTGAGCCGGTCCAAATAGCCCATAGCCACAACTTCAGGTACATGCCGAAAGTTTTTCTTATAAATATTGGTCGCTATATAAACCCGCCGTTGGGGCTTTATCCTGCTCAACGAATCAAATGGATGTGCAGTGAGATTATTTACCGGGATAGTGTCTGCCGATACCGGTAAATGAGCAGCTATCAATACAAAAAACAACAAAATGGATGTCCCAGATAATCGGGCCAGCGCGTGGAAAAGCACTTTTTTAAAGGGGGAATCCATGTCTGCTAATTATAAACTAAAATAATATTATTTTTAACCAATGCGTCCCTTTTTTTGTAAGTTACCATTTAAATATTTCCATTTAGGATAAACCAACAGGCAAATTTATTCAATTGGCTTTTTATAAGATTATAAAGGTAATTTTGCAACAAAATAATGTACATGGCAGGGTTCGGGAAAATAAAGCTGAGTAAACAATTACAAAGATCGGTAGCAGAAGCGGGCTATAATAGTCCGAAAGAAATTCAGCAAAAAACATTGAACCGTATCATTGGCGGGCAGGATGTAATTGCTATTGCCCCGAAAGGCTGCGGCAAAACCACAACCTTTGTGGTTGCCACTTTAAACCGCTTTAACTATGCGCCCGAAGGCGTACCAAAGGTATTGATCCTGGTACCTGAAAAAGAAGATGTACTGGCGGTTACAGAACAGTTTGATCGCCTGAATAAAAATAAATCCATATCCATAGTTGGACTGTATGTGACGCCCGGCCTGGAAGCACAGATGGATGCACTTGCAGAGGGTGCCGATATTGTGGTAGCAACACCCGACCGGGCGCGGGCAATTTATTTAAAACTGGCGCTTAACCTCAACAAAATAGAGCTGTTTATTATTGACGATGCCGATCGGATGCTTAAAAAAGGGATGCAATTACCTGTTGCCGAATTAGCCAACAGTATCACTAAGGCCCAACGTTTGGTCTTTACTGATGTATTACATAGCAAGCTGAAAAAACTAATCGAGCCGTTTATGAAGGCTCCTTCCATTATTGAAGTCGAGGAACTGGAAGTGTCTGAACTGTCTACGCATCATCAGCTGTTATATAATGTACCAAACTTTCTGACCAAACAAAACTTGCTAAACCTGTTTTTGTCTGATGGGGAAGTGTTTACTAAATCGGCAGTTTTTGTAAATAATAATACAACCGCCGGGAAAGTATATCAAAGCCTGCACCGTAGGATGAATAATGCGGTAGGTTATTTAAACCCGCCTTTTTTTGATATTAATGGCTACAAGACGGTTGATGAATTTAAGGCTAATCCGGAAGCGCGTGTAATGCTGGTGATTAGCGAAAACGGCAATGATGCCGACCTGGGCGACATTCCTTTCCTTATCCATTTTGATATCCCGCAGGATATAGAAACCTATGTCAAACGGGTAATCAATACCACCGGCAATGACGAGACCATTGCGTTAACCTTTGCCACCGATATGGAATTGAGCCTGATTAAAAAGATAGAACAGGCCACCGGCAACAAGATGGAACTCTCTGCCCTGCCCGATGATCTGGTTGTTGTAAACGATTCAAAGGTAAAAACAGAACCGACTAAACAGTCTATAAAAAATAATGAGGTTGAAGTGGGCGCTGCGTTTCATGAAAAGAAAGCATCTAACAATAAAAATTATAATTACAGTGCAAGCCGGAAGGCTGAAATGAATAAGAAGAAAAAGCACGGGTAATGACGTAATTAATTCCCTCCCTACGGGGGGGCGCGGTGGACCGTGAAATGGCAGGGAGGGGTTTATACGCTTATAAAAGATTGGCGCCCCCTTATCTTCTCTTCTCCGAGGAAGGACTCGCACAGACCCTTGCCAGATATTAACAAAGAAGCCCTGCCAAATCTGGCAGGGCTTCTTTGTTATTTCACCGTAAACTCATAATTACCCGAGGTAATATGCAGCCCGCCTGGTGTAGCAACCTCCTTCTTGTCCAAATAAACCTTTTTACCTGCCGGAAACACAACAGTAGCTGTGGAGTTAGCCGGTATTGTTACTGAATACAATACTGCTTTACCTTTACGTTTCCAGTTTGATATAATTTTGCCGTAAGGGCCTGTGTGTTCTGATTCAAAATGTTCCAGGCCCGATACAAATGCCGGTGCCAGCAATACATTTTTAAAGCCTGGGCTGTTAGGGTCTATCTTGATACCGCCTATGCCTTTGTAGTACCACGCCCCTATTTCGCCAAACATGATGTGGTTTAACGACAGGTCGCTTTTGGCAAATACATCCCAGTTTTCATAAAGCGTGGTAGCGCCATTTTTAATCCACCAGCCCCATGAAGGGAAGGTTTCCTGCGAGGCGATAGAGTAAGCAACTTCGGCATAGCCATTATCACTCAGCGCGCCTAAAATAGCTTTGGCTCCCAGGATACCGACATCCAGGTGATTGTTGTCCTGCTTAACACGCTCGGCTAAATTAGCAGCCACTTTGGCTTTCAGACCATCAGGCACAATACCCCAATAAAGCGGCATACTCAACTCAGTTTGGTACCCCTGGTCATAAATGCCTGTAGCTGTATTTAAATACTTAGCGTTGATAGCATTCCTGATCTTTGAGGCAACAGCACTGTAATGCGCTTCATCCTCGGCACGGCCAAATAGCTTGGCTGCCTTAGCAAGAATATTAGCATCAGTATAATAATAGATGCTCGATACAAACTCAACCGGCGATTTTGATTTTACCGGCACCCAGTCGCCAAGCCCCCAGGTAGTTAAACCGGTTGGATAAAGCTCATCGATGTGATTGACGTAGCGTTTTATAGCATCGTAGTTGTCGTTCAGCGTTTTGCTATCGCCATAAAACTGGTAAAGGTTCCAGGGGATGATGGCCACGGTGCTTGTCCAATCCGGACCGTTACCCCACTCATATCCCCAACCATCCGAAGGAATAATTGACGAAAGCACGCCATTTGGCTGCTGCTCATCGCGATGGTCGGCCATCCATTTTTCATAAATAGTGATACCGTCAAAACCATACAGGCCGGTTTCGCTGGCGATGTGTGCGTCGCCTGTCCAGCCATTTTTTTCGCGCTGCGGACAGTCCGTCGGATATCCATAGAAATTTGACAAATATGACACGTTGGTAGCGGCCCATATCTTATTAAGCGTAGTGTTTGATGAATTGATGGTGCCTATCGGCGCAACATCGCTATGCATGAAATAGGCTGTCAGACTTTCTTTTGTCAGGGTGATTGGTTTATCGCTGCTTACTTCGACATACTGAAAACCTTTATAGTTAAAGCGCGGCATAAAGGTTTCCTCGCCTTTTCCGCTCAGAATGAAGATATCAGTCTGGAACGGATCAGTGTCATCGGTCGGGCGATAATGCACATCGATATTTGATTGGTCGGCGTGGCCGTCTTTTCCTAATTTCTCTGCATGTTTCAGGCGGATAACCGTACCTGCTTCGCCGCTAACAGTGATCTTACTCACGCCGGCAATGTTTCTGCCGATGTTGAATAAGTAAGTATGGTCGTCGAACTTTTTCATGTCGACAGCCGGTATAGTTTCAATGGCGCGGATAGGCTGCATTGCCTGCGACACAATATTTGCCGAAGGTGCCGGCCTGATGATCGTCGTGCGCCAGTTGCGGCCTTCTTTAAAATCAACGGTGTTCCAGCCCGGTTGTTCCAGGCGGGCGTCGTAATGCTCGGCGGTATAAATGCTGTTGAATACAATCGGGCTTAACGATGATTTCCAGCTTCTGTCAGAGGTAATCGTTTGCACAGTGCCGTCATCATAAGTAACCCGCAGGTCCAGGCAAAATGTCGGGCGATTGCGCCACGGCGCTTTGTGGAAATCCCACACAGCGGTACTTTGCATATTATACCAGCCATTGCCCAATAACACACCTACTGCATTTTTGCCCGACTGCAATTGTGGGGTTACGTCGTAAGTAACATACAGGTTTCGGCGGTCAAAACGGGTGTACATGGGGTCAAGGCGGTGGTTGCCTATCTTTTGTCCGTTAATATAAAGCTCATATAAACCGGCCACGGCAATATAGGCCCGTGCCGATTTAATTTTTTTACCCAGTTCAAATACATTTCTGAAATATGGTGCGGGCTTAACTTCAGGGCCTTTACCATCGCTTATCCAGGTACCTTTCCAGTTGCTTTTATTAATCAGTCCTGTTTCAAAACTAGCTATGGGCGATAAGGTTACTTTACCCCTTTCATCCCATACAGAAACCCGCCAGAAATATTTGGTATAGGGCTGTAATATCTTGCCCTCATAACTAACCAGGTTACTGCCTGATTGTACTTTTTTAGTTTGCCAGGCATCGGCGTTACCGGTTACAAGTGAGGCTGAATCAGTACCTACCGTAATCTGATAAGCTGTTTGTAAAGCGCCGTGACGCGCATCATTCATCATCCAGGTAAAACGTGGATGAACGGCGTCAATACCCAGGGGATTGATCAGATATTCGCACTTTAATGCTTCTATACTTTGCGCTTGAATTGTCGAGGTAAAGCAAATAGCGCCGACTATAATAAACAGGCGGCTCATATTTTTCCTGAAGAAAAATTTAGCGGATAAAAATTGGTTCATTCTAAAATATTGGTTGATGTGCCCAATATAGAAAATAAACCATTGCCTTTAAGCAAAAAATGCCCTTGCAACTAAGCAAAGGCATTTACGTAATGAAAATATTACGGGACTTATTTTTGCACCGGTTTACCTATCAGGTCCATAAACTGATCCAGTTTTGGTGTGATGATAATTTGGGTACGCCTGTTTTTAGATTTGCCGGCATCTGTAGTATTATCGGCAACCGGATTATATTCGCCGCGACCACCTGCAGTCAAACGTTTCGGGTCGACACCATAGTTATTTTGCAATGCCTGTACTACCGACGATGCCCTTAAAGCACTCAAATCCCAGTTATTACGGATATTGGGTTGTTTGATAGGCACATTATCAGTATTACCTTCAATCAACACATCGTAATCAGAGTAATCTTTGATGATCTTGGCTATTTTACTCAAGGTCTCGCCTGCCCGGTCCGATATTTCATAACTGCCTGATTTGTATAACATATTATCAGACAATGAAATATAAACTACACCTTTTAATACCTGCACATCAACATCCTTCAGTTCGGCCTGGCTTAGTGAGCGGGTCAGGTTGTTGGTTAATACCATATTTAAAGAGTCGCTTTTGCTTTTTGCGGCTATCAGCTCTTTAATGTATTTGTCAGAGGCATTGATTTGGTCGGCAAGCTTTGCAATGTTTACGTTGCCCTGGTGGTTACCGGCTAAACATTTATTTAATGCATCCTGCAATGCAGCGCGATTTGCTTTTTCTGAAGCTATTTGTTCTTCCAAGCTTTTAACCCTTGTTTTTGAACCCTCTAACTCGCGTTGAGTAAGGTCATAGCTTTGCTTTAGTTCGTTTTGCTTTGTCTGCAAAGTATTGTAGCTATTTTGCAGTTCGGCATACTTTTTATTGCTCACGCAACCTTGCATGAGTGCTGCGGTTATAAATAGTATAGGCAATATAATTTTAGTTTTCATAGTAGATACTTGTTTATTAAATAATTACTAATCCTAAACAAAATACACTCCAAAAAGTTTCCTAAGCCAGTTTACGGCCGCTCGTTAAGTTCAAAAGCAGCCTTGATCGTATTATATTGTTACTTATTATTTGTAGCGAGATCACATCAGATAATAAGCATTAATCAAGTATCTGCATAAAACAAAAAGCGCCTTCCGGAAAAACCGAAAAGCGCTTTATTATAAAATTATCAGGCTTACATAGGCATTGGCGCAGCCGACGGCGGCGGTGAGTTAACACCCCAGCTTTTATTAGCTACCGGGCCCATTACCAATTCTAACACACCACCATTAACAATGTCGCTATGTTTAAACCAGGGTTGATTTAGCGGCTTGCCATTTAACTTAGCCGACTGAATATATTTATTAGTAAACGAAGCATTTTTCGCTTTGATCTCGAAATATTTGCCATTACCCAAATTCAGTTTCACGTAAGGGAAAGATGGACTGCCAATATTATAGGTTGGCGAACCCGGAGTAACCGGATAAAAGCCCATTTCGCTAAATACAACGAAAGCAGTCATACCGCCACCGTCTTCATCACCCGGAATACCCATCAGGTCATTACGGTACCATTCATCCAGTAACGAGCGGATGCGTTTTTGAGTACGCCACGGCGCGCCTGCATAATTATACAGGTACGGAATATGGAAAGCAGGCTCATTAGCCATCGAGAACATACCTACATTACCCGTTTGGTCGGGCAGGGTTGCATAAAAATCCCATCTTGAACCGGGATAACCGGTATTGAACATATCCTCCAGCGCGTCAACAAATTTTTCGTTACCGCCTACCAGTTTAACCAGGTCTCCTATGTTATGCTGCACATCCCAACGGTAAACGTAGCCATTGTTTTCATCATAATAATTGCGCGCGCCGGGGCCTCCGTCAATACGGTAGTCTAATGGCTCAATAAATTTGCCGTCTTTATCTTTTGGATGAAAGAAACCTGTTTTTGGGTTAAACAAATTACGGTAATTGTAAGACGCCTTTAAATAATGATTAGCATCGTCAGTTTTACCCAGATCCTGAGCAATTTGCGACAGGCACCATTCATCATACGAGGTGCCTAAGGTAACCGCAACAGGCTGACGCTTTTCGCCGGTTACATTGGCTAA
>DATCXS010000433.1:0-7357 GCA_036565645.1 Mucilaginibacter sp. | reverse complement strand
AGTAATTATATAGTTCACTTGTTGGGAAAAATCAACTTCGCGTTGCACATTAATCCCTCTGATGATAGGATGATCGGATATAAAGAAGCTATTTTAAAGATTTTAAGTGACCAATGAGTCAATATTTATGACAAGGTTTTTCATGGTTAAATAAATTTAGTTAACTTATTAATCATTCCAAAACAAAAGAGGCCGTCTCATAAGTCACCTATGAGGCGGTTTTTTTATTCAAGCGATTTAGATAACGTATTAGTAAAGCCGGACTGTGTCAGGCGGCTTTCAGTTTTTTAGATAGGTTAAGAGCCTTTGCGGGATAAAAAGCCCTTTTTCTCAGGCTTTCCACTTTCTGAGGTTATGTGCGATGGATAATAAGCCTATCTCGACCTCGGTTTTGGACATTCCTTTCAGCAGGAATCGCCTGAAACCATGATTGTGCTTCAGTTGGGCGAACACCGGTTCCACATCGGCAGGCCTTCGCTTTCGGTATTTGATACCCTGCTCTGTATTTAATCGTTCTTTCGCTGCCTGCTTATGTGCTCTCAGACTGTGATTGATCTCCACGATCCGGTTGCCTGCTGCTTTGTGACAAACGCCCCGCATCGGACAACCCTCACAGTTCTGCGCCCGGTACCGGCTGATCAGCTGCACAAAGCCCGACGAGGTTATTCTTTGCCCGTCACCGATATGCTGCATTCGTTGACCTATCGGACACACCAGGTAGTTATCCGCTTCGTTATAATGCAAATTGTCGTTACTGAACTCCTTGATACCTTTGTGCTGTTCCTGATCGAACGTATTGTATTTGATGTAAGCGTCAATCCCTTTTTGCTGTAATATACCATAGTTCTCATCCGAGCCGTAACCGGCATCGGCAACGACGGCTTTGGGCAGTTCTTTATACAGGGCTTCGTATTGGTCGATGTGTGATGGCAGGGTTTGGTAATCGGTAGAGGTTTGATGCAGGGTATAGTTAAGAATGAACTGCTCCTGTGTGGAGATCTGCAGGTTATAAGCAGGTTTGAGCTGGCCGTTCAGCATATGGTCTTCTTTCATCCGCATAAACGTAGCATCCGGGTCGGTCTTTGACATACTGTTACGTCCTGCCAATAACTTTTCCTGTTCATCATATCTGGCCAGATTCTCCGGCCAATGCTTCTTCGCGTAGTTCAGCTTTTGCTTTACTTTCTTGTCTACCTCTTCTTTATCTTCCAATGCCGCATTGATCTTTGAGATGGTTTCTTTTACTTTCTCCGGGTTGATCTCCCTGTATTCCAGCGGCGCGGTGTCTTTGAGTTCCTCGGCGGCAATGCTTTGCGCATAGCCCCATAGTTCATCAAGCTGCGCTTTCATCTTATCCTTATTCACCTTAATGCTTTTGCCCCATACAAAGGTGTACTTGTTGGCTGCCGATTCGATCTTGGTTCCGTCCGTGAACACGGCCTCCTTTAACGATACGATGCCTTCCTGTTGTAACAGCAGCACGATCTGTGAGAAGATCTGTTTTAATACACCAGACAGCTTTTCGCTCCGGAAACGATTGATGGTATTGTGGTCGGGCTTCTTCATCCCCAACAGCCACATGAAATGTACGTTCTGTGCAGCTTGTTCTTCCAGTTTACGGGAAGAATAAGTATTGGTCAGATAACCATAGACCAGCAACTTCAGCATCAGCCGGGGATGGAAACTTGACGCGCCTCCGCCTTTGTACTTACGGTTGATCGGTTTGACATCCACCGCATCTACTACCTGTTTAACAACCCTCACCGGATGACCTGCCGGTACCAACTCTTCCAGTTTATACGGTAAAAACGTCAACTGGTCTGGGTCATATTCCTTAAAGACTACTTTGCCTCCCATGTCTTTAAGTTACAAAAAATATCACCCTAAAACAAAAAAAGGCTATCTCACTTTTGAGACAGCCTCTTTTAATTACGGTGCCGGGTGTGCCGGCGGTGCCGGTGGCTTGGCCAAATGCCGTGGCGGATCACAGCTTGTTGCTAATGTTGCGCACAGGGCGGCTAACAAAAGCATCTTTAACATATTTTTTTTCATAGCGCAGTGTTTTTAGTATAATGCCTGCTATGAATGATTTGTTTTGATAAAGAGGTAATTCAATACTTGACCTTGAACGTTGTGCCCTACCCGTCCCCTAACTGGTCGAAGTTTAGTGTAGCGTAACTTCGTCCTATAATGTGTTAAGCTGATAGTGTAGTAAAATGCTTTTATATGGGGTTAAAGCAGTCAGAAAAGACGACTTGAGTTGTCCCATATCCAATTATTGAAGTGATCCAAAAAATGACTTAAAAGTCATAAAACGTGATCCAAAGTGATCCGCTTATTTTATTAAGATACTGTATATAAGAAAGTTATCAAATCAGAGTAATCCAACTGATACACATACACGCGTGGATCAGCTGAATTAACCAAACCTAATAAACACTTAAAACTCCAGGTACTTATTGACCTTAATATGTACCTTATCGCCCATCTTATATTTACCCGGCTCATCATTCAATAAGCGCAAAGTAATATCGCCTTTGGCAAGCAGCAGATCTTCGTAGCTGCCTTTAAACAGCACTTGCTTAACTACCCAGTCTTTGCGGGTCCAGCTGTTGGTAGGCGCCGCCCATTCAGGATATATAACCACGTGGTCTGCCTTTGTATTAATACCGAAATGCGCAGCGTCCCGGGCAGACAATACATTGCAGTTGGTTAACAGCTTAGCTGTATATAAGTTCTGCGGGTTTTGGTATAATGTCTTCGGCCGACCGGATTCAATGATTTCGCCATCTTTCAGCACAATCAGTTCATCAGCCATCGACAGCACCTCGGCCGGGTCATGCGATACCATGATCACCGTTAAACCAGTATCATGCACAATCTGGCGGATGTCTTGCTGCAGGCCTTCTCTAAACGAAGTATCTACCTGGTTAAAAGGTTCATCCAACAGTAACACCTCAGGGCGGGTTATCAGCGCACGGGCAATGGCTACACGTTGCTTTTCGCCACCGCTTAAAAAGAAGGCTTGCTTATCGGACAGTTTCAGGATGTTAAGCTGTTGCAGCACCTGATTGGTGCGTTCCTCTTTAGCTGCCACGTCGGTATTGGGCATCATTACCGCAATGTTGTCCCAAACTTTAGCAAACAGGTTTAACCCGTCAGTATCCTGGGTTACCATTTTCATAGCATCGTGGCCGGGTATCAGCTTTTCTTCAGGCCCCCAGATACGTTCGCCCTTAAATAACACCCGCCCCTCATCCGGTGACAATAACCCGTATAGCAAACGCAGTAAAGTACTCTTGCCGCTGCCGCTTTCGCCTATTATTGCGGTGATCTTTTGAGGCTGTATATGCAAACTAATCCGCTTTACCCCAGCCACCCGCTCGCCCGGATAAGTTTTGCTAACCGTTAAAGCCTGTAAAAAAGACGTATCGCTCATGCGGCAAAGATAGAAGGGTTTGAGCTACGGCTTATATTTTATTATCAAAAACAAAAGGCGGCTCAACCGAACCGCCTTTGCCTGATATATGCAGGGTCAATTATTTTAGAATCCGAAGGTTAACCCTACCGCAAAGTTCTTTAAGCCTTTTTGTGCAGGACTGTTCTCAAACATATCATTGAAGTAATATTTAGCAAAAAAACCTGCATCGCCATATCCTATGCGGGTGACCAGCCCATAACGTATTTTGGCAAAGTGATAATTGTCATCAAACTTTCGCTTGCCTTTCTCGGCGCTGATCTGTTTAACGCGGCCGCCTAATAGTATACCCGCTTCGGGGCTTAGTATAAGGCGGGCGCGTTTGCCGTCACTATATTCTTTGCTCCTCAACTCAAAAGACAAAGGTATCCTGAGGTAGCTTGACGAGAAGCGGTTTTTGCTATAATGGATGGCATCATCCGTGTAAGTTAAAACAGGTGCATCACGTTGTATGGTAATATCTTTACGCAGGCGGATCAAGGTCCAGTCGAAACCGGCCGACAAATTAACCTTAAAGCCCGGTGTGAAGCGATAGCCGAATTGTATGAGGTCAAAGCCTACGTTACTTGATTTCCATGAACGGTAGCTCAGGAAGTCATTTTGGGGGGATAGGGTAAAGCTGCCATTGTCAATCAAAGTAGTCAACCCCAAATCAAATCTTGAAAAAGTAACACCAAAGTTAAATCCCGATGGTTTTGACGAATGATGCTTCGTTTTAGCATTTTCTATTTTAACCGACGTTTTCTTCACAGTTGTATCGGTACCGTTAACAGTGGTTGTGGTAGTTTCGGTCGTTGTAGTTTGAGCAAAGCCAAGGCTTGCTGCGCTGCATAATAAAGCAGCTATTAGTAGGCGTTTCATATGTCGTGTGTATTTAGATTCTGTTTATAGTATATGTTGCTTATTGCTTTTTAATTTTTATCAGTCCCAGGTTTAAGCCGGTAACGTTCGATTCGGCATCATCGTCATCGCTATCGCTAAACTCAATTAGTTTATCCTGGCGTCTGTCAACTTTGGCTATCAGGGCATTGATCAGGCCACCCAAATTATGTATGCCATGCTTTTTTTCCGTCCCTGCTTCTTGTTCTTCTGCCGATGCAATAACAACAGGTCTTTCGGCCGGGGTCGATGCAAGAACATCAATAGTTTTTGGTGTTAGCTGCGCATCAGGCGTAATCGGTTTCACTTTTATCGGGATAGTGGCTGGAGTAATAGTTTGGATAACTGATAGCTGGTTAGTCTTTTCGGGCTGTTCATCCTTTACTATATAATCTACCTTATTTACCACCGGCGCAGCTTTCTTATTTATAGTTGATAATATTGTATGCCGATTGTTGTTATTTGAACTTACTTTTCCTGTCGACGTTCTGTCAACTATAACAGGCGCAGATTGTACTATGGGTGTAGTGGGGGTTTCTTCGGCAGACTTCGCTGCGTCGCGATGAACCAGATTTGCATAGTTATGATGCTGTTCAGGCTTAGTTTGTTTTTGCATGAACAACAAACCCACTGTAAATACCACCACAATCCCGGCAGCTATATTTAGATACAGCCCCCATGAGCGTTTATCTTTTTTACCTTCCAGTTTATCGGCTATATTCTTCCACACTATCGGTGATGGCTCTGCTTCAAAATCCTCAAACTTTGAATTGAATATCTTATCAAAATCCTTATCCTGCATATCCATATTTTTTCTCCTCCATTTTTACTACCAGCTCCTTTAAAATTGCACGAGCTCTTGACAACTGCGACTTCGACGCACCTTCTGTTATTCCTACTATGTCAGCAATTTCGCGATGTGAATACCCTTCTATTGCATAAAGATTAAACACCATCCTATAACCAGGCGATAGCTGGTTGATGAGCGCCATCAAATCCTGCGCACTCATATCTGCCAGTGCCGATGGGTTTACCGACGGCTCCTGGCTGAGTTCGGTAACATCCATAACCTGGATCATTTTATGATGTTTGCGATAATACTCGATAGAACAATGTACCATAATGCGTCTTACCCAACCTTCAAAAGCGCCTTTACCTCTATAATCTTCCAGTTTGCTGAATGTTTTTACAAATCCATTCTGCAGCATATCCTCGGCCTCCATCCTGTCCGTTGCGTAGCGCATGCAAACGCCCAGCATCTTCGGAGCCAACTGTTTATACAGCAGTTCTTGTGCCTTACGCTCGCCAGCCTTGCTTCGGGTTATTAGTTCATCAATTGTGTAAGTAGGTTTCAATAACATCATTTATTACTAAGATGATGTATATAGGCAAATGGTTGCATAGGGTTGTTAATATTTATTAAGATAAGGAAAATGCTTAGAAAAGGATGTAGTAACCTGTGGACTCGTTTAGAACGACATCGAAATTTAACCGATGTTAGCTAGTAAAGTAAGATGTCCGCCTCAATCAGCGTTAGCAGAAATGATTATTTCTGGTCTCTAAACCGCTTATAAATCTTAACCGCCATCATCAAAGCGATGGAAAAGGCAATAACCCCCACTACGCCGAATATCCAATTAAGCGAACTTTTTAATACTGCCAGAAAAACTATAGCGAAGAGAATAAGAGTAGCCAGCTCGTTCCAAAGGCGTAATTGAGTTGAGGTCCAGTTATAGATGCCTTTGCGCATCTGGTTCATTTTATTTTGGCAGATGAAATGGTAGGCGATCAATCCCACCACAAACAAAAGCTTAATATGCAGCCAGCCCATTTGCAGCCAGGCCGGCATCAGACAAAGCATAATGATACCCGCGGCCAATACCAGGTACATGGATGGTGTGGCTATGATCCACCACAGTTTGCGCTCCATGATCTCGAATTGTTCGGACAATATAGTACGCGCAGGCTCGGGTTTATCCTGCGCTTCGGTATGGTAAATAAATAACCGTACCATATAAAACAGTCCCGCCATCCAGCAGACTACAAAAATGATGTGTATGGCTAATACGTATTGGTACATACCCCCTAACCCCCTAAAGGGGGAGTTTAATTACATAATTTATATTGACCCACCCAAATAACTTCCCCTTTAGGGGGCTGGGGGGTAGTTTTTTATAACCTCCACCGCATATTTAACATTATCAAAAGGGATATCAGGCATAATGCCGTGTCCCAGATTAAATATAAATCCGTTCTCACCTTTCATGCGATCGAACAGGCGGTAGATTCTTTCTTTAATTACTTTTTTATCGGCATACAAAACATGCGGATCCAAATTACCCTGAACAGCAATACCTTGCGGCAGACGCTTTTTCATGTCCAGCAGGTCGGCATTCCAATCGATAGAAATAACATCAGGCTTAGCTTCGGCCATTAACGGTGCAAAAACCGAGCTGCCTTTGCAGAATGAAATTACCGGAATATCTTTTCTATTCAGCTTGCTGATGATCTCAGCGATATAACGGTGCGAAAACTCCTTGTAATCGTCCCAGGCTAAAGCTTGCGCCCAACTGTCAAATATCTGGATAGCATTAACGCCTGCGGCAATTTGCAGGTTCAAATAATCTGCAGTAACCGTGGCTATTTTTGATAACAGTTGATGTGCCAGTTTGGGCTCATTATGCAGCATCAATTTGGTCAGCTTAAAATCTTTTGACGATCCGCCCTCGACCAAATAACTCATCACGGTAAATGGTGCGCCTGCAAAACCAATCAGCGGTATACTGCCGTTCAAACGTTGCTGAATAACTTTAATAGCGTCAGCTACATATTGTAACCTATCCAGGCAATCTGTATTTAAATCGTCGACATCTTTTTGCGTACGTACCGGGTTAGCAAACCGCGGACCAACGCCTTGTTCAAAGCTCAGGTCGCCGCCCATAGCCTCGCCGGTAACCAGTATATCCGAAAACAAAATAGCAGCATCAATACCCAGCAGAT
>DATCXS010000156.1:0-3650 GCA_036565645.1 Mucilaginibacter sp. | reverse complement strand
ATCTGGCTAAGAAAATAGGTTTGCGCGCTTCAAGACGCATTGAGTTTTATAACGGCAAACTGGATTGCCGTTTATTAGAATATGAATTATATCAGGGAAGCAAGCGCGAGCCTAAAGAAGATATTTAATATGAAAAAAATAGTATTAGTTGCTGCTGTTTTACTAACCGGTTTTTTTGCGCGGGCACAGGCGACATTGGCTTTCCCGTTTCAGGGTGGTAAAGACGCCATGAATCATTTTTTTAAGGACAGCGTGATATTATCGCGTCAGTTAGTTAAAAGCAGGGCTACCGGCACTGCCGTTTTTAAATTTACTGCTGATGAAAGCGGCTCCATAAAAAAGATCATCATTTACTATGCTGATGATATCTCATTAACACAGCCGTTGATAGAGGCGCTGAAAAAGTCAAACAAAAAATGGGTTATCCCTGATCATGAAAAGATGCATGATTTTATTATCCCTTTCAGTATAAACTTTACGCCGCCAGCTATGCCAAACGCTGCGCTTACCAAAGCTGCTTATACGTTTTATATCCACCGTAAACCCGTACTTGCCTATGACCAGATACCGCTGGATATGGCAACTTTATTGCCCGCTGTGAGTATAAATTATGATTTAAATCAATAATATTTTTATTTTTTTTGTAAAAAACAAACCTAAACGCTTAAAACTTTCGTATTGAAGGGTAACAACCCCTAACTCCAACATGAGTAATAAGTTAAATGTAAAGATTAAAGCCATAGCGGCAGTTATCAGAAAGAAACGCGAAGAAAGAAATTACACGCAGGAATACCTGGCTTATAAATTAAATATTTCGCAAAACGCATATAGTAAAATTGAGCTGGGTTATACTAAAATAACCGTTGAAAGGCTATTTCAGATTGCAGAAGTTTTAGAGATCAGTGCCGCTGACCTGTTAGATACTGATTCAAAAAACGTGGAACAGGTATCTTTGCATAACATTCCCGCCTAAGAGATTTCTATATATTTGCAGCTCACATTTGCAAATATGGATCACTCAACCATAATCAACAACACCATCCAATTTGTTAAGGACACGCTAAAGAATGCCGAAGGGGGGCATGACTGGTGGCATATACACCGTGTGTGGACTAACGCTAAACTCATAGCCCAAACCGAAAACGTGGATTTGCTGACTGTAGAATTAGCGGCTCTGTTACATGACATTGCCGACAGCAAATTCAACAACGGCGATGAAGAAATAGGCCCGGCAACAGCAGGTAACTATTTAACCGGCATTGGTATTAATGCTGAAACCACGCAACATGTACAAAACATTATCAGGTACATGTCTTTTAAAGCCGGTTTTGACGCACTTGTATTCCACTCGCCCGAGTTGGCTGTGGTACAGGATGCCGACCGCCTGGATGCCATTGGCGCTATTGGTATTGCGCGTGCTTTCAGTTATGGCGGGTTTAAAGGCCGCGAACTATATAATCCGGAAATAAAGCCTGACCTGAACCTGAGCAAGGAAGCTTACAAAAATTCTACAGCACCCACCATTAACCATTTTTACGAAAAACTGTTATTGCTCAAAGATAAAATGAACACCGAAACAGGTAGGCACATAGCTGGGCAGCGCCATCAGTTTATGGAAGATTACCTGCAACAATTTTATGCCGAATGCGATTTAAAATAATATTTTTAGACTTGTCTAAAAATATTATTAGCTTTGCCTAATCAATTGCCTCTATCATGAAAAGATCATTCCTTGTTATAGCAGTATTAGTTAGCGCCATACAATTCGCTTTGGCCCAGGATACGCTGAAAAATGAACGTTTTAGCTTTCATTTTCAGCAAACCATTATTACCCAATATAAGCCTGCCTTTTCGGCAAAATATACCGGCGGCAACAGTTTGCAAACCAACGCCGAAACGCAAAGCTCGCTCACTTCAACATGGTTTGGCGGTGCCCGTTTATGGAAAGGTGCCGAAGCTTATTTTAATCCGGAGATATCTGGCGGATCTGGCTTAAGCAAGACACTGGGTGTAGCCGGTTTCCCTAACGGTGAAACTTTCAGAGTAGGCAGTGCATCGCCGGCTATTTATATTGCCCGGTTATACCTTAGGCAGAATTTTGAGTGGGGAACAGAAAAAGATACCATTCAGCCCGATCTGAATCAATTAGGGGGCTTGCGTAGCAAACGTTACTTTTCAATCACGGCCGGTAAATTTGGCATGGCCGATTTTTTTGACGGCAATGAGTTTAGTCATGACCCACGCACCCAATTCATGAACTGGGCACTGATGGACAACGCCGCCTGGGATTATCCTGCTAATACACGCGGCTATGCTTTAGGCGCTGTCGCCGAATTAGGTATGCCCGGATGGACGCTGCGGTTTGCCTATACGTTGTCAACTACCGAAGCCAATGGTTCAGTATGGGATCAGAAGATTGGCAAGGCCAATACGCAAACTTTAGAGTTTGAGAGACGCTATACCATTAACGGTTTGAAAGGTACTGCCCGGGTTTTAGGTTTTTTGAATAATGGCAAAATGGGTAATTATGACCAGGCTCTGGCATTGAACCCTGCTGCGCCTGCTGTTAATACCACACAAGCTTACGGGCGCCATAAATATGGTTTTGGTATCAGTGCCAATCAGTATCTGACCAACAATTTCGGTGTGTTTGCAAAACTAAGTTATAACGACGGCCATACCCAAACATGGTATTTTACCGAGATAGATCGGTCGCTGAGCTTTGGCGCTACGCTAAAAGGCGCCCGCTGGAATCGCAAAGATGATGAGTTAGCCCTTGCTTTCGTTGGCAATGGTATATCGGCATCGCATCGTAATTATTTAGCTGCCGGGGGCTATGGTTTTATTATTGGCGATGGTAAATTAAACTACGGTACCGAAATGATTGCCGAACTGTATTATAAACTTAATGCCTGGCAGAATAAATTTTTCCTATCACCCGATTACCAATTTATTGTTAACCCCGCCTATAACAAAGACCGCGGACCGATTAATGTATTCTCAATCAGGGCGCATATCGAATTTTAAGTAACAAAAGCAAGATAAAATACGATTACCGCTATAAACATCGTTAATTCGCAATATGAAACGCACTTTCTTACTGCTTCTACCACTATTAGTTTTAGTTAATGTTGCCTTTGCGCAAAAAAGTAATATCCTTAAAACTGACATCAAATTCCAATTAAAAAATCTGGGTATAAAAATCGGGGGCTCATTCAGCGCTTTGCAGGCCAATATCAATTTCAATCCTGACCAACTGGATAGCAGCAGCATCGAGGCCACGCTCGATGTAAGCTCCATCAATACTAATAATGATCTTCGTGACAGCCATCTGCGCAGCGACGAGTTTTTCGATGCAGCTAAATATCCGGTCATCACCATGAAGTCTATATCGCTTAAACATAAAAGTGGCGACAAATACGTTGGGCAGTTTAATCTTACTATAAAAGATAAAACCAAACAGTACGAAATGCCTTTCACTTATACGGCCGACTCCAGCTCGGTAACATTTAAAGGCGGCTTAAAACTAAACCGTCTTGATTTTGGTGTTGGCGGCAGGAGTTTGGTAATGAGTAATGAGGTGTCTGTTAGTATCGGGGTACAGGTGGCGAAGTAAATAAGCTCGGATGTTAGTCCTCGCCGCCGGGTTT
>DATCXS010000109.1:0-2453 GCA_036565645.1 Mucilaginibacter sp. | reverse complement strand
TACGCCAGTTTGAAGAAGCCGATCTGCGTAC
Organism: Mucilaginibacter sp.; assembly: GCA_036565645.1. Lineage (GTDB taxonomy): Bacteria > Bacteroidota > Bacteroidia > Sphingobacteriales > Sphingobacteriaceae > Mucilaginibacter. Next base: position 2,422 of record DATCXS010000109.1, on the reverse strand, counting down.
CTATCAGCTTTGCTTCGCTATAAAAACTCAGCCTAAAACCGGTTTACAGGGTTCTATCGTATTGCGGAAACATGTCAGCGGATCATACGACATTTTGCACACCCGCGATTTTAATCCCAACCTGAAAGACGAGGTCGTTTATCGCAAACAAATAAAACCGCACGAGTTGAGTAGGCATTTAATTGCACTCTGTCATTTGTTCTATGATGCACAAAGCAACTCACTACCAGCCATTTCATTACCTGAAACTGCTGCCGAACAAGAAAAGCCCATATTATACCAGTGCAATTGCTGCCTTACGCGGTATGACAAGGCCTACGGCGACCCGGCTAATAACGTCGAGAAAGGCACCGAATTTACTTCATTAAGCGATTATGCCTGCCCAATTTGTGAAGCGCTGATGTCTGAGTTTAGTTTGGTGATGACTTAGCCATTCCCACCACGTCATTGCGAGCGTAGCGTGGCAATCTCTACACGATAGGCCTAACCGCCCGCCCGGCGCTGGGGCTGACCAAAAAAGGGTTATAAACTTCGGACAGCGGGGCTCGTTCGCGATGACGTAGCGGGAAGTAATTTATTTAAACCGCGCATCCTTCCAAGCCACCAGCTCTTCCGGCGACAAAAACGTCCACGCAACAATTCTTGAATTCTTTTGTCCGTGCGCCATGTTAATAGTGCGCACATCCGCAGCTTTTACCCAGCGCAGGGTGCTATAGGCAGTTGGCAAAGTATCTTTCTTGGATACCAGTGATGTAAACCACAGCACCTGTTTGCCAAACTCGGCACTTTCTTCAATCATCCGGCGTAAAAAGCCTGCCTCACCGCCCCTTGTCCAAAGTTCATTTTTTTGGCCGCCGAAGTTAAGCAGCGTCGGCTTTTTCATTACGCCCAGCTTTTTCCACTTGGTAGCGGTAGCGTCCTGCGCATCTTTGAATGAGGCATGGAACGGTGGATTGCACATGGTCAGTTCAAAACGCTCGCCGGGTTTCATTATGCCGGCAAATATCTTTTCTTTATCGGTTTGTAACCTTAAGTCAATCCGGCTCTGAAATTCTTTATTGGCTGATAATATCTCACCTGCACTGCGTAAAGCAGCCGGGTCGATATCCGTACCTGTAAATTTCCAATTGTACACACTGTTGCCTATAAGCGGGTATACACAATTAGCGCCAACGCCAATATCCAGCACATGAATGTTATTTCCCTGCGGGATGATGCCGTTGTCGGTTTCGGCCAGCAGGTCGGCAACATAATGAACATAATCAGCACGGCCCGGGATGGGCGGACACAAGTAGCCTTCGGGAATATCCCAGCCCTTTATTCCGTAATACTGTTTAAGCAGAGCTTTATTCAGCGCCTTTACTGCTAATGGATTGCTAAAATCAACCGACTCACTACCAAATTTATTAACGCCGACAAAAGGCTTAAGCTCGCCGTTGATGCGGCAAAGCTGCTTGAAATCATATCCCGCGCGATGCACATTACGCGGATGCATGTTTTCCTTTTCGGCTGGTTTTTGCGGCTGCTCTGCTTTCATGGTGCGAAGGTCGCGATTATTAGTAATTTAAACGAATGATGGGTGGTTTGATTAATTTGTCTAACTTGGAATGAACAATTTTTAAAATGCCTAAATCATTAATAATAGTTATCACATGCTTATCTATATTTTCTTGCCAGCAAAAAGAAAATATAGAGGATAGCAGATACCAAATAATTTTTGTCAAGGACTTTTGGTGCCGAATAGATCTAAAATCAAAAATTTTGACTGTTGATTTTGATAGTTTTAAATTTAAAGACACGCTTAAGTTTACATCATCAGAGAGTCAGGAGATTTCAGAAGCATTTAATAAAAGAAGCTTAACCGGGGCTAAAGGAAAAATTAATTATTATCCTACTGATATAATAATGCCAGCCTTTTACGAGACAATTAACATCTATAAGGACAAAAAATTCGCTTCGGCAATAAGAATAAACACACAATGCAAGACCAGCATTTTTTCTTTTGGCACAAGATCTCGTGCAATTAAATTTCGGGATGTTGTAAATGGCATATTAGACAAGAACCTAAAGTTTATTAAAGCGCGAAACTTATATCAAAAATACATGAGTGATCATCGCTTGTAATATCTCGATTACTCTGGTTTTTAAAAGGATTTGTATATATCTTTAAAATACCAATTAACCATTTTATGAAACTCAACTTTAAATATCTGCTGTCGGGCATGCTGGCTATGGGCGTGTATACGGCTAACGCCCAGGACCTGCCTATTAACGCCGGCCCATACAAGCCAACTGAAGAATCATTAAAACAATACAAGTACCCGGAATGGTTCAGAGATGCTAAGTTTGGTATCTGGGCACATTGGGGCCCGCAGGCTGTACCACGCCAGGGCGACTGGTACGCCCGTAATATGTATGAACA
>DATCXS010000281.1:0-3834 GCA_036565645.1 Mucilaginibacter sp. | reverse complement strand
TTCTATTATTATTGGCGCCGGCACCTTCCGGGCGCTGCTGCCCCGGGCCTTGGGCCTTAGGCTGCTGGCCGCCTGCATTTACCTGTGCGCCGGTGTTTGCCGGGCGGGGCTGACTCTGATTAGCGTTCGGCTTATTTTTATTACGGTTTTTGTTTTTCTTTTTGTTGCGGTTACGCTCGTCTAAACGGGTCAGACTGTCCTGGCCAACAACGTTTTCATAATCCAATGCTTTTGTAGGAACCTCTTTTTCAGATTCCACAAATATTACCAGATCTTCGGGGAATACCCCCTCTTTATTTAATTTCTGTATTTCGCGAACACGTTCAAGCGGCACGGGGATCCAGGCCTCTTCTTGCGGGTAGCTAAACCACATTTGTTTTTTAAAGATGTCTGTTTTTTGCAAACGGGCGTCACCTTTTTTGGTTTTAAGGAAGTTAACATTATCCGGGATGTGTTTCAGCGCATCCATGTAAGTATCCAGCTCATAGTTCAAACAACATTTTAACTTGCCGCACTGGCCGGCTAACTTTAAAGTGTTTAACGAGAGGTTTTGATAGCGGGCCGCCGATGTTGAAACCGTTTTAAAATCGGTTAACCAGGTCGAGCAGCAAAGCTCGCGGCCGCATGAGCCTATACCGCCTAAACGGCTGGCTTCCTGACGCATTCCTATCTGGCGCATCTCTATACGGATGCGAAAACTCTCGGCCATTTTTTTAATCAGTTCCCTGAAATCAACGCGGCCTTCGGCAGTGTAGTAAAACGTTGCTTTGGTTTTGTCGGCCTGGTAATCTACGTCGCTTAACTTCATAGACAGGTTTAAACTCAGGGCCAGTTTGCGTGCGCTGTGCATGGTTTCCCACTCCATATCTTTGGCGGCTTTCCATTTGTCCACATCGGCAGGCGTTGCGCGGCGGTATATTTTCTTTAAAACATCCTCTTCTTTAACCCGGCGGCGGGTCAGCTGCATACGCACCAGTTCGCCGGTTAGCGATATGTGGCCTATATCATAACCGCCAGTCGCGGTTTCAACCACGGCCAGGTCGCCATTTTCAAGATAAATGTTATCAGAATTAACAAAAAACTCTTTGCGCGAGCCTTTAAACTTAATTTCAACGATGTTAAAAGGCTTGTAGTTTACCGGCATATCCATGTGCGATAGCCAATCGTAAACATCTAATTTGCTGCAACCGTTAGTAAGGCAAGCGCCATTACTTTTGCAGCCTGCGGGCGTACATCCCCCGCCCGTTGAACAACTTCCACATCCCATAATTAGTTCGATATATGTTGATTCCCTTGCGGGCTTGATTTTAGTTTTAAAAAACTCATGATTTGTAAAGATACATCTAAAAATAAAATTTTAGGATTTGCATTTCTTTCCACATGATAATGCGCCTTTTCCAACTCGGCAATAATAGCCTGGTTCATAGAAATACTCATAATGGCGCTTAACTTTTGAGCTGTTTCTAACTCAGATGCCGGTAAATGTACCAGCTCGCCGGCATTGGCAATCAAAAGGCAGCATTCCCTGACAAAGCTTATCCCGTAACGCAAAAAGTTTTTTTGATTTTCACGCCCCATTTTAGATAGCTGGTCTACAAAGCCCGCCAGCTCAATGCCCTTATTAGCAAAACACAGCCGCAGCCATTGCACAAACAGCGTATGATAGCTTTTATCATCCTGCTGCATCATCAGCAAAGCATCCGTAAAGTTGCCATTGCTCAGATAAGCCAGCTCGGCGGCTGTTTTTTCTTGTTGATGATATTGGCCAATAAGTTCGTCCGTGATCTCGTCATAAGCCAAAGCCGGAACTTTGATTAGTTGCGTACGCGACAATATTGTATTCAAGATCTGATCCTGGTTTTGCGCAACAAGCAGGAACAGCGTATTAGGCTGCGGCTCCTCGATGATTTTTAATAAAGAATTACCTTCTTTGTCTAAATATTCCGGCAACCAAAGGATCAGTATTTTATAGTCAGATTCAAAAGGTTTAAAGCTAAGCTTTTTAATAATCTGGTGGCATTCGGCAATGTTGATGTTGGCCTGTTTGTTTTCGGCATCCAGGTAACTGCGCCAGATATCCAGGCTTAAATAAGGCATAGCCAGCAAAGCCTCGCGCCATTGCTCAATAAAAGTAATAGCCGTATCATCTTTATGTTTGGCAAAAAACGGATAAGAAAAGTGCAGATCGGGGTGTGCCAGTTTCTGATATTTCCGGCATGAAGAGCATTCGCCGCATGAATCATCAGGCTGTTTATCCAGACACGACAAATACTGCGCGTATGCTACAGCCAGCGCCAAACTTCCTGACCCCTCCGGCCCTAAAAACAATTGCGCATGGCTTACCCGGTTCTCTTTCACCGAGTTAATCAGTTTTTGCTTTACAGCTACTTGCCCAACTATTTGTTTAAACCGCATTGGTGCAAATTAGCAATTAGATTTGAGATCTGGCACTAATGGCCAACGGGCATATATTTTTTACAGAAATTTAGCTTAAGGAATAGATAACAGGTGTTCCGGCGTGTTTCAGTGTTCCACCTGTACCTGGACAGTACAGTATAATTTCAATTAAACAAAATCCCGGCGCGAAGCGCCGGGGTTTTGCAAAAACTATATAGGGGATCGAGAGTTATTGGCCTTGTTCGGCTTGTTTTTTCATTTGGTCGTTAGCTACGATAACAATTTCCACACGGCGATTTTGCGCACGGCCGGCAACGGTATTATTGTCGGCTATCGGTTCGGTAGGGCCTTTACCCATGGTGGTCAGACGCGAACGGCTGATATTATCGGCCATAAGAAACGAACGTACAGACTCGGCCCGGCGGATAGAAAGATCCATATTGTGATCGTCGCTGCCGGTATTGTCGGTGTGGCCGATGATCATGATATTAGTCTGCGGATTGCTTTGCAGCGATGCAGATAGCTTATGGAGGTTTGACTGTGCAGCCGGTTTTAAATCGGCCTTATCGATATCAAACAAAATACCCGAGTCGAATTTTACTAAGATGCCTTCCCCTTGCCTCACTACTGCAGCACCGGGTACGGTTTGCTTGATCTCGGCGGCTTGTTTATCCATTTTATGACCGATCAATGCACCGGCCGAGCCACCCACAGCGCCGCCAATAATAGCGCCCAAAGCGGTATTACCTGCACTATGTCCAATTAAAGCACCTATGGTGCCACCGGCACCGGCACCTATAGCAGCGCCTTTTTGTGTTTTATTTAATGAGTTGCATCCGGTGCCTATGATACTCAGGGCCAAACCTATTGCAACTAACCCGGTTTTAATAACTGTTTTTTTCATAACTATGATGTGTGTTTCGCCGATAGAAGGCAAACCCGATGCCAATATGGCAAACAGAAAATTAAAACACACCGCAGACACGCAAAAACAACTGTTAAAACAATTTTTTAACGCAAGCGAAAAGAATAAGCGGCGCCGCACTAAAAGCCGACTATTTTTTAGTACACCATTTTGCGTTTCCGTGAACTAAAGACAAGTATTCGCCAGGCGAGTTCGGCGCTGGCCAATGCAGTCAGGGCAAAAAGCGCAGGCTTAATGGTTTCCTGGGATGATGAAAACGCGCCGCCCAAAGCAATGAAATAAACCGATGCAGGTAAAATCAATAGTAAACACAAACCTTTTATACCGAATGGAATTTTAAAAGGCCGCGGCATATCGGGGTGAGTACGGCGCATTTTAATGAGCGATATATATTCGAGCGATAAACCTGCGCCGTAAACAGTTACGTCGATGATCAGGAGATCAGCAAATGTCCAAAGGATCATCAGGCTTACGATGACAGAACAAATAATGATAGATATGTACGGCGTCTG
>DATCXS010000225.1:0-13564 GCA_036565645.1 Mucilaginibacter sp. | reverse complement strand
CCCGCGCCGCCATATTCCTGGGGCACTAAAACACCCATCATGCCCAGCTCGCCCAGTTGCTTAAACAGCCCGACCGGAAAAGTTTGCGACTCGTCCCACTCCATTACATGCGGGCGTATATTCTTTTCGGCAAAGTCGCGCGCCATTTGCGCTACCATTGCCTGGTTATCGTCGGACGAAAAATTGTATCCGCCAGATACATCGGTTAACAAAGCATCCATAATCATATCAGATCTATAACTAAATCAACGTCAATTATTGCCCGATAGTTTTGCCCGGACCTCCTGTAAAAAGGGACTGTTTCGGTATCCGGTACAGATTATAGGTTTAGTTCATTTAAAAGTACTTCTCCTCATTATTCATCCTCATAAATATTTTGGCCAGGAGCCTGTCTCCATTAATATACCATTAGTTAAAACATTAACTCATTAAAAAACGTATAACTATATATACCTGATACTTAAACCTTTGCAACAACGCTATCTATCTGGTCCTAAAGTCCCCCTCTCTCTATTAATTGAACGAGTAAGTAAACATTATAACCATTTAATTTTTAATTATGAAAAGACAATTAAACTGTAATCATCCAAAACCTCACACCTTGTTAAAAACCGGCACAAAACTATTAGCTGCTGCTATTGGTTTGAGCCTGGCCCTTACCGGCTGTAAAAAAGAAGCCATTAATTCTGCGCCGCTGACTGCCAATACTACAACTACGGCCTTGCCGGGAACTCCGCCACCATTCCCAACTCAGAATGAGGCCCTGGTAGCTATGCAGGTTTATAACAATCACTTCTATCATCAGTATGGCACTTATGGCCCGTCATACAAATCTTATTACTACAAAGACGATAACCATACCGGCCGCATGGATTTCTGGACCCAGCAAGAAGCCATTGAAATGCTGATTGACGCTTACGGCATTAACCCAAGTACCGATTTTTTGAATAAGATCCAGTATCTGTATAATGGTGTGCGCGACGGCTACGGAACGTTATGGTCAAACAATATCTATAACGACGACGTGGTTTGGGGTTCGCTGATGTGTATACGGGCTTACCATCTTACTAACGACGGCGGCCAGTTAGACATGGCCAAAAACAATTTTAACATGATGTGGAACCGCGCCTGGGATACCACCGTATTGGGCGGTGGCTTGTGGTGGAACACCAATAACAACACCAAAAACACCTGCGTAAACGCACCGGCCGTGATTTGCGCCATGCTGATATATCAGGCCACCGGCGATGCTACCTATAAAACAAAGGCTAAACAAATTATGGACTGGATGGTGAGTAAACTTTATGACTCCAGCACCGGCGAAGTGAAAGGCGCTATCATCCCTAATGGAACAATTACCGAGGGCGCACTGAGTTATACCCAGGGCACTTTCATTGGCGCATGCGATTTATTGCGTTCTTACTATCCATCTGTTGATTACCTGGGCATGGGCGAAAAAGCTATGGACTATGCCAAGGCACATTTATGCAGTACAGCAGGCGGTATCCTGAATGATGAAAATGGAAATGCCGATACTCAGGGCATGAAAAGCATTTTTGCACGCTGGGCCTGTCAGTTTGTACAGCACACCGGTACGGTTAGCACCTATGGCGCCTGGCTGGATCTGAATGCCGGACAAGCCTGGTCTATCCGCAACTCATACGGGTTAATGTGGAACACATGGGGTACCCGTACCTCAGATACCCAGGTATTGAATGCATTTCAAACCACCTGCGGTGTTTCAATGATGAATAACGCGTATCTGTATCATTAAAAACAGACGCGAAGTATCGCTTAATAATAAAGACGTGAAGTATCACGCCTCTACATCTTGCTCGTTAATGTTAAATAATATAAAACAAAAAAGGTTCGGATTTAAAGCCCGAATCTTTTTTGTTTTATGACCTATCGTAGAGACGCGATGCTTCGCGTCTTATGCTTTATACAAATTACTGTCTTGATTATAAAATTTATCTGCCTGCCATTTTAGCGGGTTCTCCATAATATAATCTGCTATTTTTTGATACTCATCGTTTGAGGTTATAATATGATCATGAAAACGTGGCTGCCACTTGAATGGGATATCATTTATCCTTGCATACATTGTCACCGCTGATTTAAAGTCACGAATAATCGACGCCAGGTTTTTTGATTGTGTTCCGAATTTATTCTTTGGATTAAAAACGCGATGCATTATGTCTATTCTGTTATGGTTACCAAAGACGCGATGCTTCGCGTCTCTACGATCTCCGTCATTATAGGAATTTTCTCCTATATAAATAATACCGTGAAAATGATTCGGCATAATCACATATTCTTGCAATTCCAAATTCATATCCGGCCTTAATGCCGGGGTTTTTAACCATTCTTTCTCTACAAATTTTCCGAGATCATTTAATTGCATTATTGGGTCAGTCAATCCCGTTAGTAGAGATGCGATGCTTCGCGTCTCCGGCGCGCGTTCACGTTCTAAGATATTTCCGAACAGACATTCGTGGTTTGCCGTACAAATTGTGACAAAATATAATCCGTTGTCTCTATAATCCCAGGTTTGCAATCGGGCGGACGGTATTCTGTATTTGTTTTTATAAAGATCTGTCATATATATAATGGACCCTTTTCATCGTAGAGACGCGATGCTTCGCGTCTCCTATCGCGTTTCTATCGCATCTCCCATCGCGTTTCTCTATTGTGTCAATGTGTCACCGGCGTTCCGACGTAATACAATTCGGTTAGGAGACGCGATGCTTCGCGTCTCTACGAGGATTTGATTCTATTTCTTCAAATTATCCGGCAAATTGAGGCTATTCTTCTCCTTACCTCTCAAAATATTGCTCGTAGCCTGTGCCAGTTGCAAATACCAATCAGATGGTAACACCACACCATCCTCATCTAACGATAAAAACTTTTCACCTGCCGGGCGCTCGGCAGCGGTTGATGCGGCTTTATACATCGCAGTTCCTTCATCAATCTCATCGAACATAGCTATGTAGATCATCTTTACGCCGGCATTAATTACATTGTATGATTGATGCCAGTAAAACGACCCACCGTTGCGAGGTATCTGGTTAAACGGACTCTTGCCATGACGCAAATTATACCAGGAAAAACCGGGGAAAATGACCGGCATGTAAGCAATGTTATGTGCATCGCAATAAGCCTTATCTGGTATTACTGAGCGGTCGCGGAAACGATCAGCACCACGGGTGTCTCCAAAACGGCCCACAGCCCACGGACTGATAATGTCCATTTTGTTATAAATAGTTCTCCACTCGTTCACATTCGTTGTCCAGGTATCATTAATACCGCCCATAATGGTAGCCTGGTATTTTGCTGGCGCATTTTTGTGGAACCAGTCTAACAATGAATCAGCCTGTGCTACCGAGGCAAAGGGCGTGGTATGATCAAAGCCCAGGCCCCATATAGCTAATAATGGTTTGCCATTATGATGGAGGTATGATTTACCTGTGGTAACATGCAGCGAGTCGACCAGGAACATCCAGTCTTTAATCAGATCCTTCTTCCAGTTTGGCCCGGCGCCCGATATATCGTACATAATACAATAAACACGCTGATACTTCTCGCTGGCCTTTTGTACGTTGCGTACCACCTGGTTAAAATGCCTGCGCCCGCCGCGCGACCGGATATCGCTGATAAAACGCTGCTCAAATACACCGTCCAGTTCATGCTCCATCATCCATTTAAAATGCAGATCTACCGCACCATATTTATAAGCCGAGTACAATTTAGCCGGCTTGCCGTCGGGGTAATGCATGTTGGTGGCCTCAGTAACGTCGTCGGGATACTCGCGCATATCCGGCCATACGTCAAAGTCGGCATTTTTAGCGTCAGGCGAGTTACCGCCGAAGTAATGCCGCCAAACATTATTGCCCGATCCATCATTAGGCGTTGCATGCCATCCCTGGTAGCCAAACATTACTTTACCATTTAAGGTGGTGGTAGTAGGTATATATTTTTGCGCGATACCCGTTAAGGCCATCATAACTAATGCGACGACGGTAAATGCTGATTTCATTTTTTGTTATTTTAATATTCGGCCAATACTATAATTTTATCGCTTATAGGCGTAATGCGCTCTTTTCCTTTTAAAAATCCTAATCCTACTACAAAACCAAATCCGGCTACTACACCGCCTAAATCTTGTATCAGCTCGCTGGCTGCAGCTACAGTGCCCCCGGTAGCCAGCAGGTCGTCATGTAATAAAATATGCTGTCCGGGTTCAAAGGCATCGGTATGCATCTCGATAGTGGCAGTACCATACTCCAGGTCATATTTTTTTTGGCGGATAGTATAAGGCAGCTTACCTGCTTTACGTATCGGAATGAATGGCACTCCCAGCCGGGTAGCCAAAGTTAGCCCAAATAAAAATCCGCGGCTCTCTATTCCGGCTACAGCGTCAATGCGGATGCCCTGCAATTGCCCGACAAAGGCATCGATTATATTTTCGCACAATTTCGGATCTTTTAAAATGGTGGTAATATCCTTAAACACAATGCCTGGTTTCGGGAAATCGGGTATATCGCGCACGGCGGCTTTAATTTGCTGGTCTATCATTTAAAACTTAAATAAGGCTCAATTTTACGCAAAATTACTTCATCCAATATCGCTATTTGCTTCATATCGTTTATTGAATGATAATTGCCATGTTGTGTGCGATATTGTATTACCGCGTTGGTTTGCTTGTTTGTGAGATAGGGGAACTTACGCAACCCTTCAAAATCGACACGGTTAATGTCGATTTTGGTAACAAGCAGCGGATTGATGGTGAATTGATTTTGGATGTCGTGATATTTCCCGGCATCTATTCCATAAACTTCCCGGAGTTGCTCCTTGCTTAGGAAACCGCCCAAACGTTTTCGATATTCGATGATCCGCTGCGCGAAAGCCGGCCCGACGCCATGAATGCGTGTCAGCCTGGCCGAGTCTGCACTATTCAGTTCGATGGTTTCACCGGGGGCTAACTTATTAGTGTAGCCTTCATCCGGGATATTGATGTAGGGTTCAATGCGCTGGTAATCGGCGGCGGTGATGCCAAAAATTTTCTGTACATCTTCTTTGCTGTTAAAATGCCCGCCTTTAGTTTCATAATTTTTAATAATAGCGATCTGCCGGTCGCTGAAACCGAGTTGCTTCCATTGTTGGGCAGGCAGGTTGTTGGGGTTGAAAACAAAAAGTGAAGGCTTGGCTATTTTAGTGTCTGACAGCGGCTCATCGCTTTCAACAGCCTTGCCGCCGTTAGCTTGTCTGAGCAGGGACACATCCTCATTAAAATCTTTGAAATTAACAACCTCATCTTTATGAAAATATAGGTACAAGTATGGCGACACCAGCACTGCCGCAATAATGAGCAGCAGGACTACTATTCCGTTCCATTCTTTTTTTGTGATAGAAAGGTAATTTTTTAGGCGCGATTTCATTGGTTAATATAAATACGCAATTAAAGTAATAATTTTAAGAGATATTTATAGCCATAATCTGCCCGCTGAATGAAAATCATAACTACCGAAGAATTTGCCAGGGCCACTAAGCTTGACAGGCTCAAACTACCCGGACTGGCTTCTTTCCTGATGGAGTTAATGAAAATAAACCAGGTGAACGATCTGTTTGCCCAGGCGCAGCCTAAACAAGGTATTGAATTTATTGATGCGATATTAAAGGGTTGCGGCGTAGAGATTGAGTATGATAAGGACGAGTTGAAAAACATACCCTCAACGGGCAGCTTTATCGCGATAGCTAACCACCCCTATGGCGGAATTGAGGGTTTGGTATTGTTGAAGATGCTTTTGATGGCCAGGCCGGATGCCAAACTGATGGCCAATTTTATCCTCAAGAAAATCCCTAATCTGAGCGAGTTTTTTATTGCTGTAAATCCTTTTGAGAAGATCGAGCATTCGTCCAGCATCAGCGGATTGAAAAATACATTGCAGCTACTGCACGAGGGTACGCCAATCGGCATCTTCCCGGCGGGCGAGGTATCTACTTTTAAACTGGATAAACAGGAAGTTACCGACCGGATGTGGCACCCGGTGGTAGGTAAGATCATCACCAAAGCCAGAGTGCCGGTTGTGCCAATATATTTTCATGGCAACAACGGCCTGCTGTTTAACCTGCTTAGCCTGATCCATCCTGCCCTGCGCACGGCCAAGTTACCGTCAGAGTTGTTTAACAAGCAGGGACAAACCATTAAATTACGTATTGGCAAGCCTATTAAAACAGGAGATATTCCGGATAATAATAACCCTAACAAGGTACTTAGCTATTTGCGCGCCCGTACTTATGCCTTAGGCTCGGGGCTGGAAGAGGAGAAGAAGATCTTTCATCCGCGTAATATTTTCAAAATAAAAAAAAAGCAACAGGAAATAGTTAGGGCCATTGATCCAACTATACTGGAAAAAGAGATCAAGGGCCTGCGCGAAAATTATACGGTTTGGGTTGAGAAAAACTACGAAGTGTTTGTTGTGCCCACCTCGGCCATTCCTAACATCATTCGGGAGATTGGCCGTTTGCGCGAAGTAACTTTTCGCGAAATTGGCGAGGGCACCAATAAGGCCACCGACCTCGACGAATACGACATTTACTATCACCACTTGTTTATCTGGGATACCGAAGCTAAAATGATCGTCGGTGCCTACCGCATCGGCCTGGGCGACGAGATTTTTTACAGCCTGGGCAAAGATGGTTTCTATATTGCTGAACTCTTTAAAATAAAGGATCAGTTTACGCCTGTACTGCGCAAAAGCCTTGAACTGGGCCGCTCATGGGTACGTAAGGAATATCAGCAAAAACCATTGCCGCTGTTCTTGCTGTGGAAAGGCATTTTAAAATATCTGCTGGATAATCCGCGCTATCAATACCTGATAGGGCCGGTAAGTATTAGCAACGCTTTTTCAAAATTCTCGAAGTCGCTGATTGTCGATTACATCAACCGTAACCACTTCGATCATGACATGGCGCAATATGTTAAGCCGCGTAAGAAGTTTAAGGTTGATTTTTCAAGTATCGACTCGGACCTGTTAATGAGCGGGGGCGACAACTTCAAGTCGCTTGATCAGCTCATCTCGCAGATTGAGACCCATAACATGAAAGTGCCTGTGTTGCTGCGTCAATACATCGGCCTAAATGCCAAAATCATCAGCTTTAATATTGATCCTAAATTTTCTGATTCGCTGGATGGCTTCCTGGTGCTGGACCTGGAGAATGTGCCGCAGGATACTTTGGATAAGGTAGGAAAGAATTTGTAACCCCCCTCCCGGCCTCCCCCAACGGGAGGAGTTGATGGGACGATATAAAAAATAGATTTGTCATTCTGAGCAAAACGAAGAATCTTGTACGCTTTGCTTATCGCCTATATAAGATTCTTCGCTTTGCTCAGAATGACAGGTCTTATGTATTCCATACTCCTTCGCGCAGGCCGGGAGGAGTATGCTAATACTTCACTCCAAACTTTTTCAACACCAAGCTCAACAACCAGATTGGAGCTGTCAGGATAAACTTAAACTCGTCATTAAAAGTCGGTTTTTTACCTTCAATACGGTAGCCAATAAACTGGGCGATATTGGCCATGATAAATATGAACACGCATACCTGCGGCAGCACAAATCCGCCGGTCTTTTCGGCGCCTTGCATTTGAATAGCGATATACACTAACGCAAATAAAATCAGCAGCAGAATATAAGACATGAGCGGCGACAGGCGCATGTAATAATAAACCGAAAAAGCGATCAGAAAAGATCCCCAGTTTAAGTAGCTGATATAGCTACTCAAAAACTTTAACTGCGGAAACGGCAATGACCATACAAACCCGACGATACTAAATACAATCAGCGGGATGCAGAAGTAATTGATCAGGCGGTTAGCCGGCTTTTGGTGAAAGCTGTCGTACTGGTCGATGATGACATCGATGGGCCGCTTTTCGATTTTTTGGTTTCTCATGGCAGATTAACACCTATTTCGTCATGCCAAACTTATTTCGGCATCCCGCAGTACCAGCATTTACTTAGCGAGCGGGATACTGAAACGAGTTCAGCATGACTTGGGGTTTTTATTACTTAGCAAACGCTACCGAACGTGTCTCGCGGATCACAGTTACCTTGATCTGGCCCGGATAAGTCATTTCTGTCTGGATACGGTTCGAGATATCGGCCGCCAGAACTTCTGATTCAGCGTCGCTTACTCTTTCACTTTCTACTACAACGCGCAACTCGCGGCCGGCCTGAATAGCGAAAGTTTTCTCAACACCCGGATATGACAACGCCAGTTCTTCCAACTCTTTCAAACGTTTGATGTAGCTTTCAACCACCTCGCGGCGTGCGCCCGGGCGTGCGCCCGAAATAGCGTCACATACCTGGATAATCGGCGACAGCATGGAGGTCATCTCTACCTCGTCGTGGTGAGCGCCAATGGCATTGCAAACTTCCGGATGTTCTTTATATTTCTCGGCCAGCTGCATACCCAAAATAGCGTGTGGCAATTCGGGGTTATCATCAGGCACTTTACCAATATCATGCAGTAAGCCGGCGCGTTTAGCCAGTTTTACGTTTAAGCCTAGTTCGGCAGCCATAGTAGCACAGAAATTAGCTACCTCGCGCGAGTGCTGCAACAGGTTTTGTCCGTAAGATGAACGGTAACGCATACGGCCAACCATACGGATTAATTCCGGGTGCAGACCGGTGATACCTAAATCTATCACCGTACGCTCGCCAATCTCCACGATCTCTTCCTCAATCTGTTTCTTGGTTTTAGCAACCACTTCTTCAATACGTGCGGGGTGAATACGACCGTCAGTAACCAATCGGTGCATAGCCAAACGGGCAATCTCGCGACGTACCGGGTCAAAGCCTGAAAGGATGATAGCCTCAGGCGTATCGTCAACAATAATCTCGATACCGGTAGCGGCTTCCAGCGCGCGGATATTACGCCCCTCGCGGCCGATAATGCGGCCTTTGATCTCGTCGTTCTCAATATTGAAGATCGACACCGTATTCTCGATAGCAGCCTCGGTAGCAGTACGCTGAATAGTTTGAATAACTATCTTTTTAGCTTCTTTGGTAGCGGTTAACTTAGCCTCGTCAACAATATCTTTGATCTGAGCCATAGCCTTAGCACGGGCATCTTCGCGCAGGTTCTCAACTAGTTGATTTTTGGCGTCTTCGGCCGACAGACCGGCAATACTTTCCAACTGGGTTACGTGTTGATTTTTAAGCGCATCAACCTCTTCCTGTTTCTTTACAACAATTTCTGTCTGGCGCTCCAGATTTTGTTTTACTTTATCAAGCTCACCTTCTTTACGCGATAAATTCTCGAGTTTAGAATTGTATGATTGCTCTTTTTGCTTGATACCGTTTTCGCGTTGATTAATCTCGTTATTTTTAGCGTTGACCTCTTGCTCGTGCTCGGCTTTCATTTGTAAAAAGCGCTCTTTGGCTTCGAGCAATTTGTTTTTTCTTAATATCTCGGCGTCATTTTCAGCGTCTCTTAAAATCTTTTTCACTTTATTTTGAGCTGATGCTTCCTGATCTTTAAAGAGCTTGCGCAACAGGAAACGCCCTACTACGATGCCCGTTGGGATGCCGATAAGCAATCCGATTATGATGTATAAAATGTCCATTAGTTAAAGGTTATAATTTAGTATATAAATAAAAAAACCGCGTCTAAATTTTACGTAACATGTATTTTAAAAACTTCGATACAGATATTTTGAGGATCATGGGTTACCGTTAAACTTTATTGAGTAACGCATGCCCTTCAGTGATCCGTAGATATTGAAGTGTTAAGTTTTTAATAGTGAAACATAAAATTCAACCGCGGTTAAATCTTAATTGGCTCTGTAATTATGTAAAGAACGTTATTACGACTTAGAAAAAAATTCGGACAATAAATGGTCTAACTGATAAACCTTATCGGCTACTTCCGAGTCCTCGACTGTAACCTTTTTTTCTGCTTTTAATGACGATGTAGCGTAATGCAACACACTCATTGCCAGCAGATCCTGTTTATCTCTAACGGCATAATTTTCCTGATACTCCTTTATGCGATCGTTTATCAGTTTGGCCGCCCTTCGTATTATTTCCTCTTCCTCCATGTTTACCTTTAGCGGGTAAACCCTGTCAGCAATATTTATTTTTATTGAGATTTCTCCCATTTGAGCTTGTTCACTTTCTGTATTACTTTTTCAGCAATACAATGCACTTATCTATTTCTTGCACAAATTCGTTAATTTTTTGTTTAATGTCAACACTTTTTTCATTTGTTTCAGAAAACGACTTCGCCAGCTTCACCGCACGCATTTTTTCGTCAAGCTCCTTAGTCTTTGCCTTGCTGGCGTTTAAAGCAGAGGTTAAAGTATCGTTCTCCAGCTTCAGCAAATCATTTTCCTCCTGCAAAGCTGCGCAAAGCTCAATAAGACGCTGAGTCTTTTCGATGATGTTGTTTAGTTGACTCGCTGTCGACATTTTTAATTATTGAGTTATTGAATTAGTGAATTATTGAATGTTACTTTTCTTCTCAGTAATTCAATAACTCAATAATTCAGCAATTACTTCCTTATCTCCGCACCAACTTCCTTCTCTAAGTTATAAATTAATTTCTGCATGATGGCATCGATAGCTTTATCAGTTAAAGTTTTTTCCGCGTCCTGGATAATGAAACTTAGCGCGTATGATTTTTTACCGGCCGGTAGTTTGTCCCCCTCGTAAACATCAAATACACTCACATCCTTTAATAGTTTACGCTCGGTGCGTTGTGCTATTTGCTTCAACTGATTAAAGGTTACGTTCTTGTCAATCAGCATAGACAAATCGCGTCTTACTGCCGGGAACTTAGATATTTCCTGGTACACAATCTTGTTCTTTTTAACCAGCTGCATGATCTGGTCGAAACTAAAATCGGCATAAAACACTTCCTGGTCAACATCCGCTTTCTTTAGCGCATCTTTAGCCACAGCACCAAATTTTACCAGCACCTTGTTGTTTTTAACGTAGTTTAAACCGTAAGCCATCTTTTTACAAGTGCAATCTTCGGGCGCTACATCGGTGATGTTTAGTTTTTGCAAGACACCGTCAACTATCGCTTTCAGATTATAAAATGTAGCCGAAGTAGCCTTTTGGTTCCATTGCGCCGCAGACGTTGCGCCGCTCATAAAAATAGCAAAGCGCTGGCTCTCGTTATACTTATCGTCTTTAATGCTGTAAACCTTGCCAAACTCGTAGAATCTGATATCACTGTTCTGACGATTTGCATTGTAAGCTATAGCTTCCAGACCTGAGAACAGCATGGTTTGACGCATCACATCCAGATCAGAACTCAACGGGTTCAATATCTTTACTGCCGACTCCAACTTATCTGAATAAGCCGACTTGGTCAGCGAGTTAGACATGATCTCATTGAAACCATTGGCAGTCAGCAAATCGCTCAACAAATTCTGTACGGTATCTTTCTCCGGGCGTGGCGACGCACTCAGCGAGGCACGTACCTGCGTTGGAATATAAATATTGTTATAGCCGTAAATACGCAGAATATCTTCAATCACATCCACATCGCGGGTAACGTCAACACGATAAGGCGGGACTTTTAATATAACGCCTTCGGCAGATTCACTGACGATCTGAATATCCAGCGCGGTAATGATGTTTTTGATCTCTTCGTGCGGAATGACCTGACCAATTAAACGGTGAACCGTAGAGTAGCTTAGGTCAATATCAAACGGAGCAACCGGGTTTGGATACAGATCGATGATGTTAGATGATATCGTTCCACCGGCAACTTCCTTAATCAGCAGTGCAGCACGTTTCAAAGCAAACACCACCATATCCGGGTCAGTACCGCGCTCAAAGCGGAAAGAGGCATCGGTTTTCAGCCCGTGTCTTTTAGCTGTTTTACGGACAGACACCGCATTGAAATAGGCGCTCTCCAGGAATATGCTTGTAGTAGTGGCTTTAACACCCGACCCGGCACCACCGAAAACACCGGCAATACACATTGGACCTTCAGCATCGCAGATCATCAGGTCGTCGGCAGATAGTTTGCGCTCTACATCGTCAAGGGTTTTAAATACGGTGCCCTCGGTGCAGTTCTTTACTACTACCTTATTGCCTCTGATCGCATCAGTATCAAAAGCATGTAATGGCTGGCCTAAGTCATGCAGTACATAATTAGTAGCATCAACTACGTTATTGATAGAGCGCACGCCTATAACCGCCAAACGCTCTTTTAACCATTGCGGCGATTCTTTAACTTCAATATCCGAGATAATCAAACCGGCATAGCGCGGCGCGGCAGCCTCATTTTCGACTACTACTTCAATCCGGCGGCTGGTATTGTCAACCTTAAAAGCAGAAACATCTGGTTTTGTTATACCGATTTTCAGGAAAGCGGCAACATCCCTCGCAGTACCCAGGTGCGACATCGCATCGGCACGGTTAGGGGTTAACCCTATCTCGTACATGTAGTCGTCAGCGATATTGAAATAGTCTTTAGCCAGGCTGCCTACTTTGGCATCTTCGGCCAAAATCATAATACCGGCATGGTCAGTACCCAGACCTATCTCATCCTCGGCGCAGATCATCCCTTGCGACACCTCGCCGCGTATCTTTGATTCTTTAATCAGGAAAGGCTCGCCGGTAGCCGGGTGTACCGTTGTGCCTACAACGGCTACAACTACTTTCTGACCGTCAGCTACGTTAGCTGCACCGCAAACAATTTGCAGATCTTGCGGGCCGCCTACGTCTACTTTGGTGACTTTCAGCCGGTCGGCATTGGGGTGTTGGGCGGTTTCTTTAACGTAACCTATTACCAAACCTTCCAGTCCGCCGGGGATAGCCTGTACTTTCTCCACACTCTCTACCTCTAAGCCGGTTCCGGTTAAAATGGTTGAGATCTGTTGCGGAGTTTTATCAGTATTTATAAATTCTTTGAGCCAATTATAAGATATCTTCATTGCTGTGATGCGATAATCGGCAAAGATACAATTTAAGGTGAAAGGTTAAAGGAGTGGAGGTAAAAGGTTGCCTTTGCTATAAGATTGGCCTACGGGGCTTCAATATTAATAACGCTAAGGATTCTATAAGAACCTCCTGTTTCAAAGCGATTAGACGAAACGCATGTTTTGTTTCACGCGGATGTGAAACAGATGAAACAAGCGAAACAAGATTTCAGATCAAATAGCTAACGATCAATCCATTATGAAAATGGAGTAAAACAAAATGAAACAAGAAAAATGACTTTAACGTTTGATTTTCAAAAATCAGTCCTCGTCCAGGTCGTCATCATCTTTGTCCAAATCCAGTTCATAGGATGACTCTGAGGCTTCATAAGCCCGGGCCAGCGCATCCGACTCGTCCTGGGTGTTATCGCTAATTAATGCGTCATCGTCAAATCCATTTGAGTGGATATCCTGCTGACTCATTTGTTCATTATCTTCTGTTTCAGAATCGTCTGGTAATAATTCGTCGTCCGGAGTAATCATGGCTTTTGGTTTTTTTAAGGATAACTATTGAGATCGATATAATGTTTAAGTAAGATGAAATTTATCAAAATCGAAACAGTA
>DATCXS010000319.1:0-6414 GCA_036565645.1 Mucilaginibacter sp. | reverse complement strand
CAGGTCATATACATATTTAAACTGCTCCTTTTTCCCAAAGGTACGATCGCCTATTTGAACAAAGGCGGTATAGTTATTTCGACTGACTGAATAGTCGGCTGCATTAGTGATTTGTTCGGGCATTACCTCCCAGTAGTTTTTAAGCAACACCCTGGCCAGGTTATTGGATGACCTTGATTCGGGGTCCAACTGAATGGTTTTGACATCCTTAATGTCGCAATTACTGAAGATGAACACCGAGTTAACAGCTCCTACAGCGCCAATGCAATAGTCGGATACAATTTCCCAGTATGGCATATTTAACGTGGCCGCAACCGGTATTAAACCTATATCAACTTTATCGTCGATCAGTTTTTGTGCACAGTCTGACGGCATGTCAAGGCTCAGATCTATCTGGTTAATAATGTCCGTATTTTGAATGCCATATAAAAAAGGCTTGGTGTTAGTGTAGCTTACAGCTGATATTTTAATGTTTTTCACAGAAGGATGTTAGTCGTGTTTTAAGTGTTCGGCGTTGTTGAAGCCGGTGATCTCGTATTTTTCACCGTCGAAAGTAACTTTATAAAGCACCAGGTTTTGGTGCGGAAAGCTGTCCATTTCGGTTAAGGGCTTATTGGTAAGCAGGCATAATAATAAGCGCATTGCCCGGCCATGCATACAAATGAGGACCTGCTTTTCTTCGGCATGGCTCATGATGATGTTCAATGCTTCCTGTTGGCGTGCTTTTACTTCATTCGGGCTTTCGCCCTGTTCAAATTTAGCATCAAGGTTACCGCTGACCCATTCGCGCATGAGGTGTAAAAAGGCTGCTTTGGTTTCGGGTGTACTGGGTGCACCTTCATGAATACCCCAGGCCAGCTCGTCCAGGCCTGAAAGTTTTTCATACGGGATACCCAGATCAATAAATGGCTGTATACTTTGTTGGGTACGCTTTAGTTCTGATATATAAATCTTATCAAACGGAACAGCTTTATAAGCTTCAAAAAAGTACTGCGCCTGTTTCTTCCCCTCTTCGTTCAGGTCGGTGTCGCGGCCCCTGCCCTGTACAATGCCTTGTTTATTTAAATCTGTTTGCCCATGGCGGACAATGTATAGCGTTTTTATCATTCTTGTTTGTTCATTAGTTCATTGGTTCATTAATTCATTGGTGGGTTGGTTTATTAGTAATGATCGCGAAATTGATTAACGACTTACTACTAATAAACTAATGAACTAGCGAGCCAATGAACTAATTAATTACCGGCAATTTATAATACTGAGGCTTTGGTTCCTCGGCAAACTGATAGTCGTTATAATCGGTAATTACATTGTATAACGTATCACGTTCAATTGGGTGGCGGCCCACTTGTTTGATGAGCTCAACCAATTGTTTGGTGCTCATGCCCGGCTTTTGCTCTTCGGCACCGGCCATTGAGTATATTTTGGTGGTATCGTCCAATGTACCGTCAATATCGTCTACACCAAAGTTTAACGATAGTTGCGCTGTGGTGCGGCTAATCATCGCCCAATAAGCTTTGATGTGGTCAAAATTATCGAGATAGATGCGCGAGATGGCATAATTGCGCAGATCCTCCACCACAGTTGCTTCGGGCACATCTGACATCTGGTTATCCTTATTGCGGAATTTCAGCGGGATAAAAGTCTGGAAACCATTGGTTCTATCCTGTAATTCACGCAGGCGCTCCATGTGGTCTATACGATGTTTGTATTCTTCGATATGACCATACAGCATGGTGGCGTTGGAGCGGCCGCCCAGCTTAT
Organism: Mucilaginibacter sp.; assembly: GCA_036565645.1. Taxonomy (GTDB): domain Bacteria; phylum Bacteroidota; class Bacteroidia; order Sphingobacteriales; family Sphingobacteriaceae; genus Mucilaginibacter. The sequence continues at coordinate 4,653 of DATCXS010000319.1, read as the reverse complement.
GCCATTCTTCATGAATAGCCAGCCATTGGTCGGCGGTACATTTGTCTTTAGCTATCTGATCCCTGATTTCAGGATGGAATATCTCGGCGCCACCACCGGGTATTGATTCCAGGCCGGCGTCCATCATCATTTTCATGCCGGTAGCGTAATCAATTTTAGCTTTTTTAAAAATGTAGTGATATTCAACAGGTGTAAGGGCTTTAACATGCAGTTCAGGCCTGTGTGCTTTAATACGCCTGAAAAGTTCTGCATAAAAAGGCACGTCATACTGCGGCAAAACACCACCTACTATATGCACTTCTGTAACAGGTTCGTTATCATATTTTTTAACGATATCGAACATGTCGTCCATAGTATACTCCCAACCTTCTGATTTTTGCTTTAACAAGCGTGAGTACGAACAAAATTTACAGTCGTAAACACAAAGGTTAGTGGGTTCGATATGAAAATTGCGGTTAAAAAAAGTTTTATCGCCGTGGCGCTCCTCGCGAATGTAGTTGGCTAAAGCACCCAGATATCCTAACTCACCTTTCTCGTATAGTAAAACGCCTTCATCAAAAGTAATACGCTCATGATTGAGCACTTTTTCGGCAACATGTTTTAAATCAGCAGATAAATCCGGATCCTGTAATAATACCTGTAAATTATTTTCAGCTTCCATTAAAAAAACTTTTTGCAAAAGTAGCAAAAAGCCGCAATTAAGTTAAGTCTCTAAGGCTTCTATCGTGTTTAAACATATACTATGACGCTGATTTTACAGAGCGGCATAATTTATTGCGATATTGATTTAATTTTAATACCAATAAGGCAATCTCCGCTTTGGCAACTTTTTGGTGTATATCCGGCGGTTGATATCATGCCGTCGTTGTTAGTCTCAAATGTTATCACGTTTTTATTTGTGTTAGCCTTTAACCAGATGTTTTGAGCTTTGTAATAGATATCATCCATCGTAAATAATCCCGCGCCATCTGCACCATGTGTATTCATATTACTGTGCGAGGCTGATTCATGCCATTCTTCGGTCACAGTTTTTCTAGTGATATTACTATCGGGTATATAGGTATATTGGTACAATACAAAATCGCGTGCGGTGATGCTACCTTGTGATACGGTGATCTTTGTCTCTGAGTATGTACTTAAATTATCGCCACTTACAGCAACATAAGCGTAAGTATTGTTTGTCTTCTTCTTGAAGGCTAACCAGGTATCGTAACTTTTATCAAAGGCAGAAGAAATACCTCCTTTTTTGCATGCAAAAAGTGTACTTACTAATAGCAGCGCACCAAATAGTAGAAGCTTATTGTTTTTCATAACCGGTGTTTATTACGTAAAAATATAAAAATGTTATCTTATTAATTTATAATTGTCGAACTAATTTAATCTACCATGAAAACGGAAACTATAGCTATTCACGCCGGCGACCACACCGACGAAACTACAGGCGCAGTTGTGCAGCCTATTGTTACGTCGACTACGTTTGAACGTATGAAGGACGAAAGTTTTCGGGGCGATTATATTTACAGCCGCGCATCCAATCCCAACCGTACGGCTTTAGAAAATGTTTTAACCAAGCTGGAAAATGGTGTGGCCGCCGCAGCATTTTCGTCGGGCAATGCCGCCGGAATGGCTGTTTTTCAATCGCTTAAACCGGGCACACACATCATCGCTCCCGATGATATGTATCATGGCTTGCGTAATCAGCTAAAACAATTGTTTGCCGGCATTTTGGAATTTGATTTTATTGATATTGATAATACTGAAGTTTTAAAGGCACATTTGAAGCCAAACACCGGCCTGATCTGGATTGAAACCCCATCTAACCCCCTGCTTAAAATTACCGACATAAAAAAGATAGTATCGATAGCTAAAGGCCATGATATCAAGGTAGCCTGCGATAATACCTTCGCAACCCCTATCTGTCAGCAACCTTTAATGCTTGGAGCCGACCTGGTGATGCACTCGACCACCAAATATTTTGGCGGGCATAGTGATTTAATGGGCGGTGCGCTAATTACTGCCGAGGATAACGAATGGTGGCAAAACATCCGCAACGTGCAAACTATGGGCGGCGCTATCCCCTCGCCTGTCGACTGTTATTACATGGTGCGCAGCATCAAGACCATGCCTTACCGTGTGCGTGGCCATGTGCATAATGCGCAACTATTAGCCGAATTTTTAGCGGCGCATCCGGCTGTAGAGCAAGTGCTTTACCCCGGTTTGCCTTCGCATCCCAATCATCAGGTGGCTAAAGCGCAGATGAATGGTTTTGGCGGGGTGCTGTCGTTTATTATAAAAGGCAATCGGGATGATGCCCATCGTATCATAAACAAACTAAAACTGTTTACCAGGGCCACCAGTTTAGGCGGTGTGGAAAGTCTGATCGAGCATCGCGCGACAATGGAGGGGCCAGATACTAAAACGCCTTTTAATTTACTGCGGATATCTGTCGGATTGGAGCATATTGATGATTTGATTGCTGATTTGGAGCAAGCGTTAGGGGTATAGTCTTTTTTTCCTTAGATGAAAAGTAACGCCCTTAGCTGCAATTGAGGGATAGAAATCAGTATTGAACCAAAAAAATTTGGATAAATAAAAATTAACCGCTTTATTTGCGGCATAAATCAGTTGCAATACTGTTATCACGATCAATTCCCTCATACGGTTTTGATTTATAAAGAAGCGGCGAGAGATCAGGCTCCGGGACCCGCTGGCAACCCTCTAAGGTTAGAGAAGGTGCCAATTCCTGGCCCGGTAAATATCCCGGGAAATATAAATTAACAACATGGAAAATTTAACAAATACCCTTCCGCAAGTTATTACTGTTAAAGCCACAAAAGGCTCTGCACCTGTTATCGGCATTAATTGCTGCATGTGCGGCTGTTGATAAAATACAGTTAATACGTTTCCTTTTCTTTTATTGAAAACACGTGTACTGTAACGGTCAAAGCATCCGTTTACCCAAACCTCAACAGCAATCAACCCAAATAACAAATGAACTACCAAACATATATATACCAACAGGAATTCGAATTTGAATGCGGCGATAAATTGCCCCAGCTCGAATTGGGATATCATACCTATGGTACTTTAAATAAAAACCGCGATAATGTAGTGTGGGTTTGTCATGCCTTCACCGCCAACTCTGACGTGTTAGATTGGTGGAAGGGCCTGGTAGGCAGCGGCTACTATTTTAATCCGGAAGAACATTTTATAGTTTGCGCCAATATGCTGGGTTCTGCCTATGGCTCAAGCGGCCCCTTAAGCATAAACCCTGCAACCGGTAAACAGTATTACATGTCGTTTCCTCAAGTTACCGTTCGCGATATGGTCAAATCGCTACAGTTATTGGCGGCACATTTAGGTATCAAAAATATCCATACCTTAATAGGTGGCTCGCTGGGCGGCCAGCAGGCTATGGAGTGGGCCATTATGGAGCCCGATTTTATCAAAAATGTCATCCTGATAGCTGCTAATGCCAAACATTCGCCCTGGGGTATTGCCTTTAATGAGTCGCAACGTTTGGCTATAGCTGCTGATCAAACCTTTTATGAAAACACGCCAAACGGCGGTGCAAAAGGCTTAAAAGCCGCCAGGGCTATGGCACTACTATCCTACCGCGGCTATAAAACCTATGGCATAAAACAACATGAGGATAGTAACGAGGTGGTAGATAATTATAAAGCATCGAGCTATCAAAATTATCAGGGCGATAAACTGGTAACCCGCTTTAATGCCTATAGCTATTGGTATTTGTCAAAAGCGATGGACTCGCACAACGTTGGCCGCGGCCGCGTTAGTATAGAAGATGCTTTGAGCAAGATCAGGGCTCGTACTTTAGTCATTGGCATTAAATCAGACCTGTTGTTTCCGGTCGAGGAACAACAATATTTGTTTCAGCATATCCCCCAATCTGCTTACTCCGAATTTGATTCGTACTATGGGCATGATGGGTTTTTAATTGAGACAGAAGCATTAACTAACATTATTACATCATTTTTTAAAACAGACGTAAAAGGAAAGATTATCCAATTACAGCAAACTGCATAATGAGCAAAAAACTTAATATCGGCCTTTTTGGCTTCGGCGTGGTTGGCCAGGGACTTTATGATATCATCAAAACCAAAAATCTGAATCTTGAAATAAAAAAGATAGCTATTAAAGATGGCACCAAAGAGCGCTCTTTACCGGCACACTATTTTACTACCGATAAAAACGAATTACTGAATAATCCGGAGATCAACACCATAATTGAGTTGATTAACGATACCGAAGCTGCTTTTGATATTGTGTCGACAGCACTAAAAACGGGAAAAAATGTAGTATCGGCCAGTAAAAAGATGATAGCCACTTACCTGGCCGAGCTTATTGCTTTACAGCATGAGTACGGTACATCTTTACTGTACGAAGGCGCAGTATGCGGTAGTATCCCTATCATCCGTAACCTGGAAGAATATTATGATAATGAGTTGCTACACTCAATCAGCGGTATCTTTAATGGCTCGTCAAACTATATTCTTTCAAAAGGTTTTTTAGAAAATCTGGATTACGCATCTGCGCTGAAACAGGCCCAGGATCTGGGTTTTGCCGAAACGGACCCTATTTCGGACGTAGGCGGTTATGATGCAAAATATAAACTGATTATTGCAGCGGCCC
>DATCXS010000321.1:0-2270 GCA_036565645.1 Mucilaginibacter sp. | reverse complement strand
ATAGCTGCCGTTGAGCATTATAACCAGATAGTTCTTTTAATGCAGGGCGAGATCATAGCCCACGGCTCACATGAACATTTGATAGAGACAAGCCCCGAGTATGTACAAATTTATAATTCACAACAAAGTACCAGCAACTATGAATTATAATTTGAACAAACTATCTAACCAGGCCGAAAAGACATCGAACCTGGCTGCATTAAAAAAGTTGCTGCAACTCATTGCTCACGAGCGCCCTACGCTATTGCTGGCCACCTTTATTATATTGGTCAATTCAACTTTGAATTTGTTAGGGCCGCTTATTATTGGCCGCACAATTGACCATTATGTGATACCTAAGCAATATCAGGGCGTGTTGTTTTGGGCAGCTGTATTGTTGTGTATGTATACGGTTGGATTATTCACGAGTTACCTGCAAACAAAATTGATGGGCGGGGTAGGGCAGCGTATGCTGTTTACTTTGCGCAATGCCATCTTTAATAAACTACAGCTATTGCCGGTTGATTTCTTTAACCAAAACAAAGCCGGCGACCTGATATCGCGCGTAAATAACGATACTGATAAGCTGAATCAGTTTTTCTCGCAATCGTTGGTACAGTTTATTGGCAGTATTGCTACTATGACTGGTTCGGGTATATTCTTATTGCTAATTCATATCCAGTTGGGTGTGGCGGCCATAGCGCCAATGGTGCTGATTTTGATCTTTACCATGCTGGTATCGCCGTGGGTTAAGCGTACTAATGCCAAAAGCTTGAAAAGCGTGGGTGGTATGAGTGCCGAGATACAGGAGAGCCTGAACAATTTTAAAGTGATCATTGCTTTTAACCGCCGCGATTATTTCAGAAAAAGGTTTGATCTTGCTAATCAGGAAAATTATAAATCGGCTATTGGTGCCGGCCTGGCTAATAATGTTTTCCTGCCGGTTTATAGTTTAGGTGCCAGCATGGCACAATTAATTGTGCTTGTTTACGGCGTTTATTTGATTGGCCATGATTTCTCTGTCGGATTATTGATCGCTTATCTCTCTTACGTAACTTTGTTTTACAATCCGTTAAGACAACTGGCTGCTCTTTGGGCTAACTTCCAGACTGCTATGGCAGCCTGGGACAGAATATCGCAGATCTTAGGGTTAGACTCTAACCTGATCAATATTGAAGATGACCACGCTGGTGATGATGAAACTTTAATGGAGTTTAAAAATGTCCATTTTGGTTATGCCGACGACCACGAGATATTACATAATGTAAGCTTCAAGATGGAGCGCGGAAAAACCTATGCGCTGGTTGGACCGACAGGCGGTGGCAAAACCACCACGGCGTCGTTGATTGCCCGCTTATATGATCCAAACAAAGGCGAAGTATTACTGAATGGCAAAGACATCAGAAGCTATGATGCCATTGAACGTTCAAAGAAAATAGGTTTTATTTTGCAGGAACCATTTCTGTTTACCGGCACCGTGCGCGATAATATTCTGTACGGTAACGAGGCTTATAAAGATTATACTAATGAACAATTACAACAAGTTATTCATGACGCTAATTTAGGCACTTTGCTGGCTATTTTCGAGGACGGCCTGGATACACCCGTTACATCGGGCGGCGATAGTATTAGTTTAGGGCAGAAGCAGTTGATTGCTTTTATGCGTGCGGTGCTGCGCAATCCTGCGTTGCTGATATTGGACGAGGCAACGGCCAATATCGATACCATTACCGAAAAGTTATTGGGCGATATCCTAAATAAATTACCCGAGACTACCACACGGGTGATTATAGCACACCGGTTAAATACTATTGAGAATGCTGACGAGATTTATTTCGTCAACTCCGGCGAAGTTACTCGCGCCGGTTCACTGAACGATGCGATGGATATGCTGTTAAAAGGTAAGCGTGTTAGTTAATAGAAAGTGCCGATCTCTGAATTGGTAAGGTGCTTAGGTAATGTAACGGTAAACTTGGAGCCAATATTTGGCGACGACTGTACTTGAATAGTGCCGTTGTGTTTCTCAATAATACCAAATACGATCGATAAGCCCAGACCTGTACCTTCACCCACGTTTTTTGTGGTAAAGAAGGGTTCAAATATGCGCTGCCTAACCTCGTTAGACATACCTATACCCGTATCCATGATCTCGATAGTTATGTGGTCGGGGAAATCGTGTGTATAGATGGTAATACTCTCGTTATGATACTCCTTTTTTGCCTGAATAGCCTGAATGCTGTTATTAATCAGGTTAAGCAAGGCCTGGTTAATTTTGCCTGTGTAGCAATTAA
>DATCXS010000098.1:0-2200 GCA_036565645.1 Mucilaginibacter sp. | reverse complement strand
GCTGCGGTTATCGTAATGGATTTCTGAACACGGGCCGCAAGGTCCGGTCTCACCCATTTCCCAAAAGTTGTCCTTTTTATTTCCTAACAGAATATGATCTTCGGGCACCAAAGCTTTCCAGAAATCAAAAGCTTCCTGATCCTTTGGTAAGCCTTCTTTCTCGTCGCCCTCAAATATGGTCACATACAGGCGGCTTTTGTCAATTTTCAAAACTTCGGTCAGCAGTTCCCAACTCCAGGCTATGGCTTCTTTTTTAAAATAGTCGCCAAAGCTCCAGTTCCCCAACATCTCGAACATGGTATGATGATAGGTGTCAATGCCTACCTCCTCCAGATCGTTATGTTTACCTGATACACGCAGACAACGCTGGGTATCGGCAACACGGGGAGACATAACAGGTGCTTCGCCCAGAAAAATATCCTTAAACTGGTTCATACCGGCATTAGTAAACATCAGCGTTGGGTCGTTCTTTACCACTATCGGCGCAGACGGAACTATAGTATGGCCCTTTGATGCGAAAAAATCAAGAAAAGCTTGTCGTATTTGATTAGCAGTCATATCAATTATTGAGTACAGCTAACGTGCTGCATATTTGTGCAAAAGTGTGAATTTTTGAGCATTTTTTGTGTAGGAAAGTATATTTTGTGGTGTAACATTGTGTATCGTTATGGAATTATAATCTACATTTGTGTATGGAATACGAGGACGGCGAAATCAGCAAAATGTATTACACCATGGGCGAAGTAACGGCCATGTTTAATGTTAATGCGTCGACTATACGTTTTTATGAAAAGGAATTTGAGGTTCTGAAACCCAAGAAGAACAAAAAAGGCAACCGTTTATTTAGTCCGGAGGATATTGAGAACCTTAAGATCATCTTTTCTCTGATCCGGGATAAGGGTTATACCCTTTTGGGCGCTAAAGACTTTCTGAAAAAGAACATGGGCGAAAGCAAAGGCAGTCAGCGTGTTATCGATTCTTTAGAAAACTTAAAAAAATTCCTGCTCGAAGTCCGGGATCAATTGTAACCAACCACAATTGTATTTAAAGATTATAAGGTTAAATTAGCAATACCAAATCCTGTAATCATTATCCTAAAGTGATAGCTAATCATAAAGGCGAAATTCCGTTTGTTGTTTTGCTGCTGCCTTTTCTGTCAGGGATCTGGTTGGGATTGTTCTTTCCCTCGGCCGGGTATTTATATTGGGCCATTGTTTCTCTCTTGTTATTGAGTTTAACTTTTGTTGGATTAAATCTTGGCTATGCCCGGCTAAATCTGTACAAATCAAGGTGGATTGGCGGCGTACTTATGCATTTGATCTTGTTTTTTGTGGGATGGTTTTGTGTGATGGAAAATAATGAACTCAATCAGCCCGGCCATTTTTCCAGGCATCAGTCACAATATCTGATAACCAGGATCAACAGCGAACCGGTTTCAAAAAATGGATTGCTACGATTTACCGGGATTGCAAAGCAGCAGATTGCCGATGGTAAGCAAACTACGGCCACAGGAACCATACTGATAACTATTAACGATACCAGTGCCCGCAAACTCCAATATGGCGACGAGTTGCTGATACCGTCAAAATATAATACCGTAGACCCGCCATTCACCCCCGGCGAGTTTAACTATAAACGATACCTGGCCTACCAGAACATTTATGAGCAAGCCTATTTGTATCCCGGTCAATATGTAGTATTGAGTCGTGATAAAGGGAACCCGGTGATCTCTTACGCACTCAAACTCAGGCAGCGACTGGTCGAAAAACTTAAATTAAACATTCACGATACCGCTGCGGTCAATGTAGCTTCGGCGTTGATCTTAGGGTACAAGGCCGATTTGAGCAATGATCTGTTACAGGCTTATTCAAAGACCGGTACTATCCACATCCTCTCTGTATCAGGCGGACACGTAGCTATCATTTATCTGCTGCTTAATACACTACTGGGGTTTATGGGCAGGTATAAGCATGGCAAAACCATCAAAGCGGTGCTCATTATCAGCCTGATCTGGTATTATGCTTTGTTAACCGGCTTTTCGCCTGCGGTTTGCCGGGCCGCTACCATGATCTCGCTGATCCTTATCGGTAAAACATATAGCCGGTATATTAATACATTAAATATTCTGGCGGTATCGGCTTTCTTTTTATTGCTTTACAATCCGTTATATATTGCAGATGTAGGCTTTCAACTCTCCTAT
>DATCXS010000441.1:0-17947 GCA_036565645.1 Mucilaginibacter sp. | reverse complement strand
CCTGATAAAGAGGACGGAAGATTAGACACTTGGTTTGACGATCCGTTTAACCAAAATGCCGAAACTTTCCAGATGAAGAAATTTGCCGGTAACACTTTCATTGATGCAAGTAAGCCATTGGATACATCTATACCTGATGCAACTTTCCTGATTATGCGATATGCAGATGCAATATTATTACATGCAGAAGCTTCTGCTGAATTGGGACATAGAGACGCAGCTATTGCGGCCTTGAATGAGGTTAGAATCAGAGCGGCAGCGAGTACTTATCCGGGACGTTTCGATGATGAGAGCGATAAAGGTTTAAAGGATGCTATTTTCTGGGAACGCGCAAAAGAATTAATGGGCGAAGGTGATCGTTACTTTGACTTGGTGCGTACCAAACGAATTTTGAGCAAACAATATACAGATAACCCGCTTACACTTGATAAATTTTCAAGAGGTGGCTGGACTTGGCCAATTGACCCATCTGCTTTAAATAACAACCCATATATGACATTGAATACATATTGGTTAGGAACTGGTATCGAATAATTTAATTATGCGCATGAAAACTATTATTAGAAAATACATTGTACCGATAGTTTGTTCAGCGATGCTGATCGTAACGGTATCATCTTGTTCAAAAGATAAGTATTATAAGGACGGTGGGCTTGCAAACCCCAATTTTAATGGAACAATGCTTCAATATTTGGAGTCAAAACCACAGTTTGACACGATTGCTCAAATTGTGAAGTTAGCAGGTATGGAAGACATATTTTCCAAAGAGAATATAACCTTTTTTGCACCTACCGATGAAGTTATCAGAAGGACCATCGGTCAGGTTTATCCTCACGATCCTATATTATCATTTACGCCGTCTCTGAATCAGCAGCTGTTTCGTTTACAAAAAGATACAATTAAACAGTTGTCAGATATTCCAGGCCCTATCTGGAAGAAATACTTGATGCGTTATATATTCAAGGGCTCGTATTATTTAAAGGATTATCCTCAACTTGACTTTGACCTGCGTCCATTATATCCGGGTGGTTACTATTCGGGTTACAATGGCGATTTAGCCAACATTGGTGTGATCTTTAACACCGCAAATACGGTGAAGTACTCGGGGTATCGTCAATTATGTATAGCCAGTATTACTGACCCGTCTAACCCATCATACTTTTATTATGGGGCCGCGGCAGTTGCTTCGGCCGACATACACCCTACCAATGGTGTAGTACACACGTTGGCGGTTTGGTATCCGGGAGCTGATATTCATGATACCAACCCAAACTCAACCGGCGAGCTTAGAATGAGTGAGCTTATGATGGATCAGTTTGGTATGTCTCTTGACTTCCAGAACGAAGTCTTTTTGAATAAATAAGACAAGAAAGAAACGGGGAAATCCTATTTTAAGGCAAGTTTGAAATTAAATAAAAGATATGAAACTTAAATATACAGGTTTATTGATGATCGCTGCGGGCCTACTTGTCAGCAGCTGTAAAAAACCTCAGCAGATTTTTAACAATCCGTATGCTGATGCGAAAGCGCCGCTTGGGATCTCAACAGACGCTCAACAAATTCCGGTACCAGCATCTGGGAGTCCGGGTACTATAGTAAGCATTGCTGCAACAGGCTTAGAGGCCTATAAAGACAAATTAACTTTTTTGTTTAATGGGCAAGTAGCGCAAATAAAAGAGATAACCTCTACGGGTATTAAAGTAGAGGTTCCGGGAAATGCAAGTTCTGGTATTACAGCGTTTGTTGTCGACGGCCAATTAGTTTTCGGTCCACGGTTTACTGTTCTTGGTAAGGTTAATCTTGATCCTACCTACAACAATCCTACCGGAACAGATGGGTTTGTAGTAAAAGCTTACCCAGTTCCAAATTCAACCCAGACAATAATAATAGGTAATTTTACTAATTATAACAACGCGGGCCGGGTAGTTAAGACAAACCGTATCATCAGGGCATTTGCCGATGGTTCTTGGGATAGATCATTCCAGGTAGGTAGAGGTGCAAACGCCCCTATTTACGACATAGCGCAAGTTGGTCCTTATTATTATATAGTTGGCGACTTTACTTCCTATGCCCAGCAAAGTGGTGACGTTAGCCGTATAGCAAAAATTCAAACCAATGGTTTAATTGATACTATGCAGGTTACAACATATTTATTAAAGACAAAATACGTTCCTACTTTTAATATTGGTTTTGTTGGAGGGTCAGTTACTCACGTATATCCGGTAGGTTCAGACAAAATGATTGTTACTGGTAACTTTACCTATCTTACTACCCGTAATTATACAGCTAACACTTATGATGCTAAAGATAGTACTGTGGTAGATAGTACCGACGTACGTCAGTTAGCTCGTCTTAATGTTGATGGTACTTTAGACTCAACTTGGAGGTTCGATCCAAATGCAGCAGGGTACAAAGGCCACCTTGGTAAAAGTTTGCCTGGTGCTGACGGCCCTATTAACACAATTATGCATTCTGATGGCAAAATATTAGTATACGGCCGATTCACAAAATTTGATAATGTGGCCGCTCCTAGTATGGTCAGATTAAATCCTGACGGAAGCAAAGATGCGACCTTTAACGTGGGTAGCGGTGCTGATCAGCAAATATCATACGTTGATTATAATGCTGTTTTAAACAAATATTTGGTTGTTGGCGCGTTTGGCAGTTTTAACGGTAAGGCTAGCCAATATATGGTTCGTTTAAATTATGACGGATCTGTTGATGATACTTTCACACCTAAACAATTTAACGGTGGTGTTCCGATTTTTGCCAAATTGTTGGATGATGGTTTAGCCGTAATTAACGGGTTCTTTAAATCTTATGACGGTGTAATTCGTAATGGCTTTATGGTTATCAATTCAACCGGTGCGCTGCAGGAGTTATACAACAATACTGGTAACTTAGACGGAAGTCTAGATTATATTTATGAAACAAGATCAGCAGATAACAAACGGGCTTTGTTACTCATGGGATCGTTCTCATTATTTGATAATCAGCCGAAAAATAATATTGTTAGAGTTACATTTGAATAATAATAATATTGTTACATTTGTATTATTAAAATAGTAAGTTATTGTACTGCAAGAGTATAGATGACTTTTTATAAACCGAACGAACTTAATTTAGATATAAAATATGAAAAATTTTAAAACCAAATTATTTGGTGCATCACTTTTTCTATTAGCTTTTGCCTCGTCATGTAAGCATGACTATGGCAAGATGGTACCACCGTCGCCGATTGATACCAATAGCGTGGTGTATAAAACACCTAAGGTACTGTACATTATCGCAGATGGGGCGAGAGGTGTATCAGTTAGAGATGCAAATATTCCTAACCTTAAAAGCCTTATTCCTCATGCTATATACAGCTGGACTTCGCTGTCTGATACTATTAAGACAGATGCATCTAACTGGGCCGATATGATTACTGGTGTTCAGAAAGAAAAACACAATGTATTAACTGAAGATTTTGCCGGTAATGCTTTGGCAACTTATCCTCCGATATTCCAAAGGATAAAATCAGTTAAACCGACTTTCCGTACAGCGGTGTTTTCAGCATCTGCAGCGTTTAAAAACAATTTGACCACTGGCGCTGCTGTTTCAGAAGGCTTTTCGAGTGATGATGCGTTAAAAACCCGTATGGTTGATTTCCTGAAAACTGATACTGCCCAAATAGTAGTAGGTGAGTTTGCAGGTATCGAGGCTGCAGGTAATGCAGTAGGTTTTGATGACACATTTCCGGCATACAAAACAGCTATTGAAACTTTTGATACCCAGGTAGGTGCTATTTTAACTGCAGTTAAAAACAGACCAACCTACGACAGAGAGAACTGGATGATCATAGTAACTTCTAACAGAGGTGGTGTGTACGATGGCGCTGAAAATGACGGAACAATATTTAGTAATACAAATTCTAACACATTTACTATAATTGCTACGGATACTTATAATCAAACTTTTTTGGCTAAACCTTTCTTAGGTAACCAATATACCGGTACAGCACCCCGATTCAAGGGTTATCCTGAAAAGGGCATAGGGCAGGTAAACGCTGAAAAGTCTACTTACTTTAATTTCGGCGATACTTCTGGTTTTACTATTTCGGTTAAGGTTAAGAAACATAAAAACCCGATTAATGTGTCGCGTGGTGATTATTACTACCAATGGCCTGGATTTATTGGTAAACGTGGAAAAAACGGCGATCCGAATCCTGCAACCGGCTGGGGTAACAATAATGGCCCCGGTTGGGATTTTTGCTTGTTTCAAAACGGATGGCGGTTCTTTTTATCAGGTGTAGGTAGTTTCAAGGGTGGAAGAGAAATTGGTGGACTTAACTTTACCGGTGATACCTGGCATGATTTGACTGCTGTGGTTGAAAGAAAACCTGATGGCAGTACAGTAACAAGAGTATATACAGACGGTGTCATGGGTATTGGCAATAGAGGCTCGGGCGCTATAAACGGTATTCCTCAGACTACGCCATTCGTTTTAGCGGGGGCAGGTGCAGGCACAGATGTTAATCTGGATAACAATTCACCGTTGCGCATAGGCTATACTCCTGGTGAGCAAGACGGCGAAAACGGCGTAAGTAGTTTGGGTAAAATTGACGTAGACATTAAAGAACTAAAAATCTTTAAAGCAGCTATACCTGACGCTATTGTTAAAGAATATGCTTGCGATCAAACTATTGATGTGAGTCATCCATACTATGCTTATTTAGTTGGTTATTGGCCAATGGGTGAGGGCTCAGGTACAACAATTGCCGATAAAGGCCCTGTAGGTGCTGACTTTACTTTAAGTCAGGCTAAAGACGGTGGTTATTCATGGGAATCTTTCTCAGACCTGATCTGTTCGCCTGTTGCAACCAACCTTGCTTTAACAGTTCCTAAGAACGCTGATATCCCTGTCCAAATTTTGAGCTGGTTGAACATTTCTCGCCAGTCTTCATGGGGCTTAGATGGCAAAGTTTGGATTACAAACTAAAATAAAAATAAGCAAGAGCCGCCGATAATTATGGCAGGACTCTTGCTCATTAAAATATTATAAATTTCAAAAGAAAGAAATGAAAAGAATTTTTACTCCCTTGCAAATGGCATTTGTTGGACTTATTGCTATTTGTGCCACTTCTTGTCAGCGAGAAAAGCTGAGTGAAGTTGTAAAAGATCAGACTTTTACAACGGTGAATGCAACACTGCCTACCAGGGTAGATGTTACTAAAGGCAGCACTTACACGCTTACTGGGGCTGACCTGACTGTTCCGGCAACTATTAATTTTTCATCAGTTACAACTAGCGCATTTACTATTAACTTATCAACTAATACCGATACGGTAGCAAGTCTTGTAAGCTCGGGTGTGTTAGCACCGGGCACAGTTGCTTTTACAACAGGTGCTGCTGCCGTTGCTCCGCAAATTATTATTCCGGCAGGCGTTACATCATTTACCTTTGATGTAATAATCAGCCGTTCTGCGATTGAATTGGGTTTCGGCAAAACTTTGGCTGCGGTAATTAAAGCCACCGCGGCTACTAAGGGTAATAAAGTTGTTGGTGATAAAGGAAGCATGATTGTGACCGTAAAAACCGATGACGTTATTACTGCCGAATCAATCCATGATATTTCATTTGAGGTACCAAACAAAATCGTAGATCTATCAGCAAATCCTTCATACTATTCACTGGGTTCTTTGTATATCACTGTCAATATCCCGGTTAAATTGAATGGTGACGCTGGCTCAGAGTTTACTGTAAATGTAGCTTCTGCACCAGATTCTGTAACTGCAGGTATTGCAAACGGTTTATTAGCCGGATCTGAATTATTCCCGGATGCTAAACTATCTATCACCAACCCTGCAGTAACTGTTCAAACCGGTACAACCTCGGCATTGTTAACAGTTAATTTAAAATTGAATGATTTGCTTGCTATACAACCTGCACCGGCTGTTCCATCGAATACAAAGCCTACTATGGCCTTTACTTTAAAAAGTGCTTCTAAATATCAGATTACTACTACCAGAGTCAGTACTGTTTATGTGGTAATGGATCCTAACTTTTTCAGACCATACTATGGTAAACCATTCTTGATTAAAGGTGCTGTAGGTGCGGCTTCTGATCCAATCTATTGCGCTTATTATGATTTTGGTGGCGAAGGTATAGCATTCCATGATGATACCCATAAAGATGGTGACGGCGCCTGGAGATCTTCAGATTACGTTGACGTATCTGGTGATTATACTCCAAGATCAGTAGTTGGTTGGACCGGCAGCGGTGAGTGGTTAACTTATAGTATCTACGTTGAAGAAACCGGTAATTATTCAATGAATACCATGATTGGTGGCGGCGGCGACGGCGGTACTTATTCAGTATTTATTGACGGTGTACGTTACAATCAAACCCCATACCCTGTTACAAGAACTGACTACAGGTTACAGATAGATAATATACATAACATACAACTTACCAAAGGGTACCATATCCTTAAAATGTACTGGGATGTGGCGAGATATGATGTCAGGGGTATGTTTTTTACCAGATTAGCCAACTAAATAAATAAAAATCCTAATTATATTTAAACTATTGGTATTATGAAAAAATTATCAAACCCTTTTGGACTATTATTTTGCATGGGAGCGCTTGTGTTGGCATCTTGTTCAAAAAAGGTTGATCCTGTGCAGCAAGATCCAACTATCGTAAACCCGATTTCCGACTATACGGTTACACCGGATGCAACTGACGGCTTTACTTTTAAATACAATAACCTGTCAAAAAACTTCACTAAATTGGAGTGGAGATTTGGTGACGATACCTTAAATACAACGGATAGCCCTACGCACACATTCCTGACTACCGGAAAGTTCACAACCGACTTGAAAACTTTTTCAAGCACAGGTACTTTTTCGCACAAGTATACTGATATCAACATTGTACCTGATAGTGTGCTTAAAGTAACTTCCGAAAAAACAGGGAATGCTTTAGAGCTTAAAGTTTCATTAACTTTTAAAGGTACTGTTGCACATGTTGACTGGACATTTAACGATGTCGACCCGTCTACCAGCAAAACTACTAAAGTAACATATCAAGATGTAACGTCTGTTACAAGAACTTTTCTATATGGTAGTTTTAACAGCTTTAGCGTAACGGTTACCTCTGATAAAGGCTCAGTTGCTACTGTCTCTCGTAACATTACCCCTGACGGTATTGCTACTGATATTACCCAGTCCCGGATTAGCTTTGGCTCAACAAACATAAATACCGATCAAGGTCCTAATGAAGATTACCCTAAGCTGATTGATGGTAACCCGAACACTAAATTTGGTTTTTACAAAGAATTTCCTGTTCCTGAGAAATTCTGGATCCAATTCCCTTCGGCTGTTACCGTAAAATTATATGCAATTGAAAACGGCAATGACTCAGGTAGTGATCGTGACCCTAAAGAATGGAACATGGAAGCATCACAAGATGGAGTAACCTGGGATGTAATTGATCATCAGCTTCTTACCATCGGTTTTGCTGATTACCTGAACTCGATAGGGCAGGGTGCTACCAAGTATAAGCGGTTCTTCTATTATCCAATAGCTAACCCGAAACCATATTCTTGGTACCAATGGCATATTATCAGTACATTCAAAGGCAAATTCCAAATTGAAGAGTTGAGATTCTATAAATAATATCCAGCTTAAACATTTTGCAAAAAGGCAATTTTCAATATTGAAAATTGCCTTTTTGTTTTACGCAATGTTTTAGTTTATTTAGCTTAAATGATAGCTCCAAGTAAAATAGTAATAATATCGGTTCTGCTCGGTGTGTCGTCTTATGGCTATGCCCAAAAGTCAAAGTCATTTTCATCTGTAGATTTAACCACCATAAATTATATTACCGAACCTGCGCCCGAATGGACATCACTACTTAAACGCAACGTTGGCTGGTTTGGCGGCGATGGCATATTCACTATACCGCTTAACGGCATTGGGCATAGACAAGCAGGCGATAAAGACAAAGTTCTTTTTATCTTTAGTGATACCATGATTGGCAAAATAAAGGGTAATGCCCTAATGCCCGGGTCAGAGATGATCCATAATTCGGTAGGTATTTTAACCGGTAACAAGCCCGGCAAGGATAAGATGAGGTTTTATTGGGATACCAATCAATCAGGTAAACCGGAATCATTGTTTATACCGCAAACCCCTAAGACTGGAAAAGGCGATTACTTTTGGTTAGGCGACGGTTTTGTAAACCGTGAGCTTAATAATAACTTATATATTTTTGGCTATCGTATTCACAATATTGCCGATGCCGCCTTTGGGTTTAAAGAAGTTGGCAATGTTTTAATTAAAATTCCGGCCCACGATAAACCGCCTTATAAACTACAACAACAATATGATACGCCGTTTTACATCGACGGAAAAGATGGGAATACAGGATCCTTCGGTGCAGGGATATATGTTAATACTAATTGGGCTGCGGCACCCCGCCCAGACGGCTATATTTATGTTTATGGCGTTGTAGGCAGATACAAGAATTTGCTGGTTGCCCGGGTTAAACCGCGTGATTTTGAAAACTATAACAAATGGACCTACTGGGATGGCCAGGCATGGAGCGGCAGCATAACAAAAGCTGCGAAAATAGCCGATTGGGTGTCGAACGAATTAAGCGTTAGCCCATTGCCCGATGGTAGGTACGCCTTGATATTCCAGATTGGCACTATAACCAAGGATATAGGCTTACGCATAGGTAAAACCCCCTATGGCCCTTTTGGCCCTGCAATGAAAATATGGGACTGTAGTAAAGATCTGCTAAAGAAAACCTACATGGTTTATAACGCCAAGGCGCATCCAAGTTTGTCAGGCCCTGATGAGCTTGTTATCTCCTATAATATCAATTCTACCCAGTTTTTGAAAGATCTTAAAGCCGATCCCAATCTTTATCGGCCTCGCTTTATCAAGCTTAAATTTAACAAGCACTAATTTGTTACAGTAACGTTTTTGTGCTAATTAGGCAGCTAACTATTTAATAATTAATTTAGTACAGATCTCCCCGATTAAAAACTTTGTTTAAGGCTTTCCCTTTGGTTTACTTTTTAATCTGACTTTAATATTTGATGGTCAGATAATTTGCACCTTACCTATGCGTAATTAAAACTGATTTTTTGTCAACAAAAAAATATCTAAAATATTATATATGAAACTATTCTGCCTGGTTTATGTATCAATTTTTATGCTGCTGGTAGCTGGTTGCAAAAAGAATGATATTGGCAGGGATAACGGGAAAACTACGCTAAAAAATGGTAGCGGCAAATCAAGCCCTATTTTGCCGGCTACTGCACCTCAATTGCTTAGCTTTAAAATAAATGGTGCATCCTGCGCGTACGATTCTTTAAGTGTTTCTTATTATTATCCCGTTGCTGTAGGCACGTCGTTAGCCAGCTATACAGTTAATTATGATACAACTGCAACAACGGCTATTTACATTGATAATGTGCGCATTAAAAATGGCGCGATAGTAAACTCTGTAATAACCACTAACGATGATTTAATTATAACAGCCGTTAATGCCGTTAACGTTACCACTACATATCATTTAATAGTTACTGGTATGCCTATAGTAATGCTAACTGCCGGCAACGAAATAGGCGATAACGATATTAATGCAAAATTTGACCTGATTAACCCAGATTACCAGGCTCAGCACAGCAAGCTTGAAATAGCATCGAATATTACCATTGCCATACGGGGCGGTACGTCACGTGCTTACCCGAAAAAGAATTACAAAGTGCATTTGGTTGACGATTCTAATAACGAGTCGGACGTTTCGCTTTTAGGTTTACGCAGCGATAACAGCTGGATATTGGATGCGATGTATATCGACCAGTCGCGCATGCGTAACCGTCTTTGCACTGACCTTTGGAATACCTTTAATAATGTACCCTACATCGACCAGGAACCTACCGCTTTAAACGGCACTCGCGGTTATATGACCGAAGTGTTTTTAAACGGTAAGTACCATGGTATTTATTGCCTTACCGAGAAACTTGACCGCAAGCAATTGAAGATTAAAAAGCAATATGGCGATATGTATAAAGCCGATTATTGGACAAATGAGACCGACTTTCAAGGCATATCGCCATTTGACAACAACAGCGGCACCTGGGGGGGGTGGGAACTTGAATATCCGGACCTGGGCGATACCCCCGCACCCGATTGGAGTTATTTGTATAATGAAGTTAACTACATTGCAAACGCAACAGATGATGATTTCAGCAAACAGATATCATCAAAAGTGGATATTAATAACATGGTCGATTATTTTATTTTTATAAATATCCTTGACGCAACAGATAACGAGAATAAGAACACATTCTTTAGTTTTTATGATAGCCGGAATGAGAGCCGCTTTTTTTACTCACCGTGGGATTTGGATGGTACTATGGGCCGCAATGCCGGAGGTAACCTGAAGGCTAACGAAATTATAGGCCCTGCCAACAACAACTTGCTTCAGCGATTGATGAATTTAAATGTCTCAAACTTTAAAGGGCTGATCAAGACCCGATGGAACCAGTTAAAGAACAACCAGTTGAGTAAGGATGCCGTAGCAGCACGCATAGAAGTTTATCGTAAATTGTTAAACAATACAAATGCGTTTGCCCGCGAGCACCGGGCCTGGAACAACATCACCCAGGATGTTAATACCGAGGCGGCTTATATGAGCAGTTGGTACAGTGCGCAATATGATCAATTTGATAATTATGTAAATGGCTTATAAGCTGTTTACAACGATAATTTGCCCTGGTAATAATCTAATATCCTGGTGCGTACCAGGTAATCATATCGGGCATTAATGAGGTTTACTTTGGCCTTGTCTAAATTACCTTTTACGATGATAAACTCTACAGAGGTTAAGGCGCCTGCTTCAAAACGTATCTCGGCTATCCGGTATGATTCGGCGTAGGCATCAACCTGTTTAGTAAGTAACTGGTAACGGTTATAAGCTGCTGTCATATTAGCATAAGCTTGGTCTACGCTTACTTTTAATTGCACCTGGTTAGTTTGCTCATCATAGCGGCTGGTTTGCAGGTCTATCTTAGCCAGCTTAACTCTATTCCGATTTTGAAAGTAATTCAGTATGGGGATACTTAAGCCCAGGCTTACAACAGTACTGTAGTTATTCCTGAATTGCTCGCCATACCCAATGTTTTGATTGGTGTAATTTTGCTGTAGATTATAAACCGTTTGCCGGCCTGATGGCGTTTGGATAAATTGATTAGTTGGCACTATGGCCGAATCAACAAACAACGAGCGCTGTGCCGCGCTCGAGTAGTTAGTGCTTAACCCGCCCGAAAGTGATAACCTGGGTAAGAATGCTCCTTTTGCCACTTGTAAACTTTTTTCGGCGCTTTGACGGCGTAAAGTCCCGGCCTTTATTAACGCAAAATTATTTAATGACGCATTGTAAACATCTTCGGCAGTTTGAGAATAAGCAGTAGTCACTGCATCAGTTGTCTGACGCTGAAAGCGGATGTCTTTACGATAGTTAACATTTATTATTTGCAGCAAATCAAGCTTGGCAACGGCCAATGCAGTTTGAGCATTTATTACGCTGATCTGGTCGTTAGCTAACTGGCCTTTCAGGTCATACAGTTGCGATGGGGGCACAGCCCCGTCTTTATTCTTGATTTCGGTAAGCTCCTCTTGCTTTTGTGTTAGCACGGCTTGGGTGTTAGCTTGTGTTAGCTGGTCTTCGTTGCTTAATACGGTTAAATAAGCAATGATAAGCCTTAACGTTATATCATTTTTTGCCTGTTCAAAGTCCATTTGTCCGGCCTGATATGCCAATGCAGTTTGGCGAATGCTGTTTTGAAGCATTAACCCGCTCGATAAAACCAGGCTGCTCGACAAATTGTAGTTAGCCGAAGTAATAGGCTGGTTCAGATAACCATTGGTAAATGGGTTTAAGCTGCGTCCCTCGCTAATGGAATGATTCACAGATCCGTTTATTGTAGGTAGCAGGTTCTCGCGGGCCTGTTGCCAGTAAATACGGCTGGCCTCCATCTGCGCCTCGGTTTGTTTTATCTGCAGATTATTTTTAATGCCGATGTCAAGGCATTGCTGCAGGGTAAGTACCGTGTCGGTAATCATTTGTTGCGCACTCACCATCTTATTTGCCAACAGCATCGCCACAACCACTAAAAACCGTTTAAATAGTTGCTTCATTTTAAATGTTTTGTGATGATTCTATCCGGCCATCTAACAAGTTAATGATGCGCGTACCATAGGCTGCATTTTTCTCGGAATGCGTTACCTGGATAATAGTCATGCCTTCTTCTTTATTTAGTTTTCTAAACAGTTCCATGATCTCATCGCCTTGTTTTGAGTTAAGGTTCCCGGTAGGCTCATCAGCTAATAATAATTTAGGACTTACAATCAGCGCACGGGCTATACCTACCAACTGCTGCTGCCCGCCTGATAGCTGAGCAGGAAACAGATCCTTTTTACCTACAATCTGGAAACGATCCAGCATATCGGCCACCAAAGCCTTACGCTCGGCACTTTTGATGTCGTGATAAAGTAACGGGGTTTCAATGTTTTCGTAAACAGTCAGATCGTCAATCAGATGATAAGCCTGAAACACAAAGCCAATGTTTTGCTTGTACAGTGCCTGGCGTTGTTTTTCTTTAAGCTGATGGATAGGCTCGTTCAGAAAATACTGATAACCTTCCGACGGCTCATCCAGCATACCAACAATATTCAGCAAGGTTGATTTACCTGATCCTGATGGCCCCATAATGGAGACAAACTCGCCGGCATCGACATCCAGGTTAATATTATTAAGGATGCCGGTTTTAAGATTGCCGGCCTTATAATGTTTAGATATATTTTTGAGTGATAACATGGTGCCAATATATTAATTAACGTACCAATAACTTAATTGATTGATTTATAGCGACATTGTGAGGTGTAGAAATAAACGCTCGTTCGCTATTGCACGGTAAGTGTTCGGTTTTGATACAATCTTTTTGTTGGATTTTTTTATTCACTTCTTAAACTTTTAACCGGGTTGGCAATAGCCGCCTTGACAGATTGAAAGCTGATGGTAATTAACGCAATAAATATCGACGCTACTGCTGTAAGCACAAATACATTTAGCCTGATGTCTATCCGGTAAGCAAAGCCCTCCAGCCATTTGTGCATGGCATACCAGGCCAAAGGCCAGGCCAGCAGGTTGGCAATTAATACCAGCCTTACGAAATGGCCGGATAGCAGCAAAACAATGTTTTGTACCGATGCGCCTAATACCTTGCGCACGCCAATTTCTTTAACCCGTTGCTCGGCCGAGTAGGAGGCCAGGCCAAATAAGCCAAGACATGATATCATGATAGCCAGGCCGGCCAAAATGCCCACGATTTTACTTACCTGGTTGTCGGCTTTGTAAACGTCGTTAAAATGGTCGTCAAGAAACTGGTACTCGAATGGGCGGTCAGGAAAGTTTTTATCCCATACCGACTTGATAAAGGCTACGGCATCAGCAGCCCGGTCGCCATTTATTTTAACCGATAGCTGGCTAAAGCCCCAGTCGCGCTGATAGATCATGAACATGGTCTCGACCTTATAATGCAGCGAGTTGAAGTTAAAGTTTTTGGATATGCCGGTGATAACACCCAACGAGTCGTAACCAAAATGCTGGCCTATAAGCGACGACATGGGTGTGTTTTTAGGCAGGTCTTTCAGCAGCTCATGAGCTAACCGTTCGTTGATAATATACTCGCGCCCACTGGCAGATCTTTCGGTTGAGAAGTCACGGCCTTCAAGCAATTTTATGTTAAATAGCTTGAGATAGTTATTATCAACGACCAGCCGCGTTAATCCAAAATCCTTGGCCGGGCCATTTGAGGGCCTGAAGCTTACGCCGCTCTGATCTAAATGACTGCCCAATACATCCTGCGCAGCAGTGACATCTTTTATTAATAAATTGGCCATTAATTCTTGCTTAAGCAGGTCATACTTAGCATCGGTATTGCCATTCATCGGTACGGTAACAATCTGTTCGCGCGTAAAGCCGGGATCTTGCTTTTGCATAAAATGCAATTGCTTAACCACAAAAATGGTAGCTATCATCAAGAAAACGGCACTGGTAAACTGACCCACCACCAGCACATTTCTAAAAGTGCCTTTGTTTTTACCGGTTTCAATAGACCCTTTAAGAACTTTAATGGGATGAAAAGATGACAGATAAATAGCCGGATAAATACCCGAAATAACACCCACAATAATGGTAAAACCGATGATGGCAACAGCCTGGGCCGGGTGATTAAAAAAGTTAAGGCTTAGCTCGCGTTCGCTCAATTGATTGATGTAGGGCAGCGACGCCCAAACCAATAATAACCCTATAATCATGGCAATTAACGCCAGCAGAACCGTTTCGCCCAAAAACTGGAAGGCCAGTTCATACCGGCCCGCGCCAATGGATTTGCGCACGCCTACTTCTTTGGCACGCTCGCCCGAGCGGGCAGTTGACAGGTTCATGAAATTAATGCAGGCAATAGCCAATACAATGAGTGCAATTATGGCAAACAGGTTGGTCGATTTTTGATCAAACTTGCGGAAGTTAATATAATCCAACCCAATATCAGAAGCGCCTGCATGAATCTCTCTTAAGGGCAGGAAAAATAACTGATAAAATTTGTTGATGTCTGCATGGTTTGAATATTTTATCATGTAAGCCGGCAATTTGCTTTCAAGAGTTTTTACGTTGGTGCCGGGTGCAAGCTCAACATAAGTATCCAGCCAGTTGCCGCCCCAGTTGCCCATCAAATCAGAAAGTTTAATGTTACTGCTCAATGAATAAAGTGCATCAAACTGCATTTGCGAATTTTTGGGCACATCCTTTAAAACACCCGTGATTGCAAAATTGATGGTATCACCTTTATTATCGCCGTAGTGTGTAATAACTTTGCCCACGATATTGGCATTGCCAAAAAACTTTTTGGCCGTGGCTTCGGTAAGGATAATACTGTTAGGTTTTTCAAGTGCAGTTTTACGGTCGCCACTTAGCAACTTAAAATCAAACATTTGCAAAAAGGTAGAATCTACCGCGAAAGCCTGGGGCAGATATAGTTTTTTGCTATTATAAGTAAGCGGATATTTATTATGCCACCTTACCCGCGTAAAATTTTTTACTTGCGGAAACTCATGCTTTAATGTAGGCCCCATAGGCGACATGGATAACCCAACCTTTTGGGCTGCCATACCCGGAAAGCTTTGTACTTCATTTAACCTGTAGATATTTTTGGTATGAAAGTTATCAAAGCTTTTTTCATAAAACACAAACAGCATAATCACAATACAGGCGGCCATGCCCACGGCAAGTCCGGCGATATTCAAGGCTGAGAATACTTTGTTTTTCCAAAGATTCCGCCACGCAGTTTTGAAATAATTCTTTATCATAACTATTCGCTCCTTAAACTTTTCACCGGATTAGCCACCGCAGCTTTTACAACATGATAGCTTACGGTAACGATTGCCGCAATTATGGTAATCAGCCCAGCTGCTGCAAACATCCACCATGATATAGAAATGCGATAAGCAAACCCCTGCAGCCAGTTGTGCATCAGCCAGCCCGCAATTGGCGAGGCTATCAGTATCGCGAGCAGCACAAGCTTCAGGAAGTCAGCGGACAACAAAGCATTAATAGATGTTAAGCTTGCCCCCAATACTTTTCGGATACCGATCTCTTTTGCGCGTTGCTCAATAGTGAAGGCCGCAAGTCCGAATAGGCCCAACGTGGCTAATACAATGGTGATGTAGGTAAATACGCTAAAGATAGATGCAAGCCTGTCTTCTGCCTTGTATTGCGCATTAAAAGCATCATCCAGAAAAGTGTAATTGAATGGGGTGTCCTTATCATACTTTTTATACAAAGTCTGTATACCATTAAGCAGTGTGGGTAAGTTAGTATGCGATTTTACACGGGCAAGAAGGGTGCAGCCGTCCCGGCTAAAAAATGGCAGATCGGCCGGGGCAATAAACAGGGTTAAGGCCGATATTGGTAACTGCAATGAGCTAAAGTTGAAATTTTTTAATACACCGATGACTTTAAGTTTATTGTTGCCCGACTGCACATAGCTGCCAACCGGATTAGCCGGTAGATGAAGCTTTTCTATAGCAGCCTCGTTAATTACCACCCGATCCATACCGGCAAGCTTTTCGCCTGTAGCTGGTGCATATTTCCACTTTAAACCCAGTGTTTTAATAAATTGGTCGTCGGCAGTTAATGAGGGAACCATGGTTACGTCGTCTTTTGTTTTGCCGTTAAAAGAGATCATATCGTACCCCTGGAAAATACCGTAGTGCGATGTAGCTGTATTTTCAATACCACTTAGCGCTTGTACATCCTGCTTAAATGCGGCGTAATTGGTGCCAAAGGTGTTATGAACCGGTATCATTACCACATTTTCGCGGTTCATGCCGGTATCTGCATGCCTGAAATAATAAAGCTGACGATCTATCACAATGCCGCAAATAATCAATCCGGCAGACATGGCAAACTGAAACGTTGTAAACACTTTGCGCACCGTAACACCGCCGGTTGCCTTGCTCATTTTACCCTTAAGCGTAGCAACCGGATTAAAGCCCGATAATACCAGCGAGGGATAGCTTCCGGCTATAAGTATGGTCAATATCAACAGGCCGAACAATGAGCCTAAAACTACCGGGCTGTATAAAAATGTATTATCTATTTTTAGTTGCAATACATTTAAAAACCATGACTTAAACATATAGCACAGCACGTAGCCCAATACAAATGACAGTGTGGTGAACAATGCCGATTCTACATAAAATTGTGTGGCGATGGTTTTACGGCTTGCCCCTGCAACTTTGCGTACCCCAACTTCTTTTGCACGCAGAGTTGCTCTTGCTGTTGAGAGGTTCATGTAGTTAGCCAATGCCAGTAACAAGATCAATAAGGCAACCAGTGGGAATATCTTAAGGTACTTGGTATTTGAATCACTGCGAAAATTGCTTTTCAGATGGGTGTCCCGTAAGGCTGACAGGGAATAATGAGCATTTTTAAACTTATTTTCCTGTTTTGCCATTACGTCAAGGCTATGTCTTAACCTTGTGGTGTCAGCAGCATGATTCAATAAAAGATAAACAGCAAAATTACCAAAGCTGATGTCTTGTGTGCCGACATACAGCGACGCCTCCTTCATTTTAAGCAGGCTTTGGTTAGAGGTGATAAAATTATACTGAATGGATGAGTTTGATGGGTTATTTTCGGCAATACCCGTAACCTGGTAGGTAAAAGCGCTATCGGTTTTTAAAGTGATGGTTTTGCCTATCGGATTTTCATTTCCAAAATATTTTTTAGCCATATCTTCCGACAATACCACCGTGAACGGCCTATCCAGGACTGTTTTTGAGTTGCCGGATAAAAGCTTGAATGAGAAAAAATCAAAAAAATTCTCGTCAGCGAATAATAAGTTCTTCTCAGAATATCTGATGTCTGGTTTGTCAGGGTTACTGGCAACAATCGGCTTAAAGTAAGCCATTGTCCGTATATAATCCTTTACGGTGGGTTGACGTTGCTTGATAATCGGGGCGGCAGCATAGCTCATAAGCCCTATATTCATGGTGCTGCCACCAAATGTTATAGATTCCTGCGGACTAAAGATCCGGTCTGCATTGGTATGAAAACGGTCATAGCTCATTTCATGGGCCACGTACATCATAATCATCATGCACACGGCCAAACCTATGGCTAGCCCACCAATATTGATAATGCTGAATAAGCGCTGATTTAAAAGGTTGCGCCAGGCGATTTTGAGATAGTTCTTAAACATGAGTTCAGGTTTTATTCACTTCTTAAACTTTTAACTGAATTAGCCAACGCAGCCTTCAATGTCTGATGCGCAGTAGTAACCGCCGCTATAACTAGCGATGCCGCTATGGCTACTAAAAAAA
>DATCXS010000163.1:0-2639 GCA_036565645.1 Mucilaginibacter sp. | reverse complement strand
AGGTGTATGCGGATCTGGTGCATGCGGCCCGTTACCGGGCGACACTCTACTAAAGTATAATGTTTGAAGTATCTGAGCGATTGAAACCAGGTTTCGGCACGTTTTCCCTCTTGCCTGTTTATCGTTACGTTCCCCTTACCCACGTTTAATATTGGCAGATCAACCAATAGCTTGTTAAACACATGCGTACCATCAATTACCGCATGATAAACCTTGCTAATCTGGCGCTTTTCAAACTGCATAGATACAGTACGGTAAGCGTCGGGTTTTTTAGCGATTATCAGCGCGCCTGAGGTTTCTTTATCCAGGCGATGGCATATCTGTGCATCATTGCTATATTCTCTTGCCAGGCGTAATATATTGATCTCGCCGCCCTCGCGCTCATCAAGCGAGCTGATAAACGCAGGCTTGTTAATGACGATCAGATCATCATCCTCAAAAAGTATCAGATCGGCAAATTTTGGAATCTTCATGTATAAAATAGTAGTCAGCAAAAATACGGTTTTTAACCTTAACAGCTACATTTTTAACCAGGTGAACCAAGTAAAACAGATTAAAATACAATTGGTTCAGTTATTGCATTCTTTGTAAAACATAAAATAAATATAACTATTAAATATCATGAGTACTAATACAACCAAACCTGAAGAAAAAGGATTTTTCGAAAAGGTCAAAGACGCCATTGAGGACCTTTGGGACGGAACCAAAGAAAACGCCGAAGAGCTGAAAGAAGCCGCCGAAAACAAATATGATAATTTAACCCAAAAAACCGCACCCGCTAAAAGAGCAGCTACCCGCAAGACCCCGACAGCTAAAAGAACTGTTGAAGCTAAAGCGGACAGCACATCATCAAAAGTAAAAACCGCAGCTAAAAACACAAAAGCTAAAGCCGAAATGAAAACAAAAGAGGCTAAAGCGAAAGTTGACGAAGTAAAAACAAAAGCCGACGCTAAAGCAAAAGACATAACTACCAAAGCCAAAAAAGCTGCAGACGACGTAAAAGCAAAAGCTGATACAAAAGTTAAAGTAGTTACTGCCAAATCGAAAGGCAAAACAACAACTGCTTCTAAAAGAAAAGCTGTAGCATAAACCTAAGTTTGATACAGAATGACAAAGGCCCTATTCAGGGCCTTTATTATTTTTGATAAGCGAATAATCGGCAAAGCTCCCTCTAACCCGATAGCTATCGGGTCTCCCCCGGTTGGGGAGACTTGGCTGTGGTTACTTATATTTTTAAAGCTTAACCTTAATTAAGCTTCAAACTTGTAGCCTACACCTTTTACAGTTGCTACAATATCGTCGCCCAGTTTTTCACGTAATTTACGAATGTGTACGTCGATGGTACGATTGGTAACAACGACCGAGTCTTCCCAGATATTTTTCAGGATTACCTCGCGGGTATAAACCTTACCGGGTTTTGATGCCAGTAAGTACAGTAACTCAAATTCTTTTTTGGCTAATACAACTTTCTCGCCACCTTTATAAACCAGGTAAGCCTCACGGTCAATAACCAGATCGCCTATCTCCAGTTTGTTATCACTTACTTCTTCAGCCGGAGCATTTCTGCGCAGAATGGCATTGATGCGGCTAACCAAAGCCCGGGGCTTAATTGGTTTGGCTATATAGTCATCGGCACCTACATTAAAGCCTGCAATTTCTGAGTATTCTTCGCTACGGGCGGTCAAAAACACCATAAAGGTGTTTTTAAACTCGGGCATGGTGCGCATAATGCGGCAAGCCTCGATGCCGTCCATTTTAGGCATCATAATATCAAGTACTATAAGGTCCGGCAATGATCTTTTAGCTTCGGTAACAGCCTCCTGGCCGTTGCGCGCCAAAAATACCTGGTACCCTTCTTTTTTTAGGTTATACTCAATAAGCTCTAAAATATCAGGCTCATCGTCAACTATCAAGATCTTTTGTTTGGCAGAGGTGCTCATGTACTATCGTTAATTTTGTTATAAAAGTATGTACTTAAAAAAAGCTTACAGTAAACTTAATATTAACAAATTGTTAATAGCCACATTGACTTAACATTTATTGAGCCTTATTAAAGGTCTTGTTTAAAAAATCCTCTAATGCCTGGCCAGTTACATTTTTAGCGACTATATTTCCCTGTGGATCAATAATAAAATTTGATGGAATGGCTTCAATATGATAGAGCCGCTCTGTTGGGCCTTCAAAACGCTGCAAGTCGGAGCCGTGTTTCCAGGTCAGGTTATCAGCAGCTATGGCTTTGTACCAGTCGTCTTTAGTAACATCAAGTGAAATACCCAGGATATTGAACCCTTTGTCTTTGTAAGCGGCGTAAGCCTTAACTACATTAGGGTTTTCGGCGCGGCAAGGTGCACACCACGAAGCCCAGAAGTCGAGCATTACGTATTTGCCTTTATAGTCTGATAAATTGATCGGTTTACCATCAACCCCGGCAATTGTAAATTCAGGCGCCTTATGCCCTACTGATGTTGGCGCCAAAGCATCCATTTGGTGGATAAAGCGTTGTACTGCAGGATTATCGCTAAAACTGTTGGATTTTTTAATATCAGCAGCGTAGGCAACCATTTGCTGCTCGTAGCGCATAGGCTCTAATGATGAAAGCGCGTAGAAAGACGCCAGCGAAGTTTTATTATTATTAACAA
>DATCXS010000445.1:0-5261 GCA_036565645.1 Mucilaginibacter sp. | reverse complement strand
GAAGCCTCCAAAGCCGGTCAGATCGGCGTTGGAAAATCCGGTATGTGTTAAGTTATTGGTTAACCCTAAGACGCTTACCTGCAGGGTATCTCTGAATGTGCTGATAATGCCTCCGGCTTCATAACGTCCGCGTGTACCTTCGCCGCCATATACTTTGCCAATAGTGCTCTTTTTAATTTTACTTTTTAATTTCAGGCTGATGATCTTGTTAACCTCCATGTCGGTTAGCTTATGGTCGGGGTCTTCGTCGCGGTCGTCATAAACCTGTACTTTGTCAACCATTTCGGCATCCAGGTTTTTAGTGCCCACGGTAGGGTCATCGCCAAAAAAACGTTTGCCGTCAATTAAAAGCTTACTTACTGTTTTACCATTAACCAGTATAGAACCATCCATGTTAACCTGTACACCCGGAAGTAATTTCAGCAAGTCTTCTACAACAGCATTGGGGCGGGTTTTGAAGGCTTCGGCGCTAAATTCCAGTGTATCTTTTCTTATCACTACGGGCGATCTTTCGCCTCTGATGGTTATCTCTTTTAATGATTTGGCATTCAGGAAAATAGCTCCCAGAACTTTATTTTCGCCAGGCGTAAATACAAAGGTTTGCCTATGAGTGGCATAGCCCATAGCTGATATGATTAACCGGGTTTCAACATCGGTTGGTAATCCTGATAGTTTAAAGGAGCCTGCTGTTTGTGTTAATGTGTAAGAGATCAGCGAGGTGTCTTTTGCGTTCACAATAGCCACGGTAGCAAATTCAATAGGCGCTTTTGAGAGCGAATCGGTAATTTTTCCGCTGATAGTAGCCTTGTTTTGAGCAAAGGAGACAGAAGAAAACAGTGACAAGACTATACAAATAATTAGCCTGTTTGTACTTAGGGTAGACGTAGGACGCATTAATTGTTAAGGTTTAGAAATAGTTTATAAATTGTGATTTGCTAAACTAAATAAATAGTTTTTAATATTTACCATTCAAAATGTTAAATAACGTTAATTGGGCATGTTTTATTTGTTTCCGGTAAAGGAAGCCATTAAATTAATTTATGTCTGCTCAAATCCGGATTTGATTATTATTTATTGCATTTGCGTTAGTTAAGATATGCCGCAAGGTAATCCCGGATCATAAATCCCTAAAACAAATGGGATGAAAGCCCACAAAGCCGGGCCGAATAATTTGATGGTAACAATCAGGCTACGTTGATGAGTTAAGCTGCCACCGGCTCATATATTTTTTATATTTGGGTGTAAACCAATACACCTTTTATAATGAAAATCCAGGTAAAAGACATTTTTAATGTTACTGCAATGATTTTGCTGGCTACTACGGCAAGCAGGGCGCAAACTATTCCTGATAATACTAAATATGTAAATACTTTTGTTGGTACCGAGGCTGTGTCCGACTATAAACTGTTAGGCTATGTGCCGCCTAAAAACTGGCGTCCATGGTCGGGGTTGACCTTTCCCGGCAGCTCGCTGCCTAATGCTATGGTGCAGGTTAGCCCCATGACCAAGTATCAGCCTGCAGGTGCGGGTTATGAGTATGAGGATTCGACCATTGTGTCTTTTACCCACACCAACAAAGGCCATTGGAACTTTGGTAATGTGCCGGTGCTGCCTATGTCAAAACCGGGCGCAACTATCGGGTCGAGGTTCTCGCATAAAAATGAAAGTTCATCGCCGGGCTACTACCAGGTTTATCTGGATGACTATGGGGTTAACGTTCAGCTGACGTCGACATTAAGATGTGCCTATTATAAATTCGATTATAAGGATAGTCATGACCGCCAGGTGTTATTTGATCTGTCAAAAGCATTGAGCGGTGTTTCCAGTTGGGAGATAAACCAGGATGGCGATTATGCTGTTAAAGGTTTTCAGGGTGGAGAGAATATATACTTTTATGCGGTATTCAGTTCAAAGATTGGTAGTTTGGCAGATACCCATGCCACTACCACCAAAACGGTAAGAGGAAGAGAGCGAAGCGCACCGAGCGGCAATGCGATAGTACATCTGGCAGATGACGATAAAGAGCCGGTTTACCTGAAGATCGGCTTTTCATTTGTAAGCACCGACAATGCCAAAATGAACCTGAATAAGGAGGTTGGTGATAAATCATTCGCTGTTGTTCGTAAGGCAGCGCACGATACCTGGCAAAAACTACTGTCGACCATACAAGTAAAAGGTGGTACCGAAAAACAGAAAACCATGCTGTATTCTTGCTTGTACCGTTCGTTTTTATGGCCGGTGCTGCGCAGTGATGTTAACGGCGATTTTACGGACATCAACCGCAAGGTGGTAAACACAGGCATTGATTATTACACCGAACCATCGTTATGGGATACCTATCGTAATAAAGATGTGCTGCTGGAATTAGTATCGCCCAATGTTACTTTGAATGTGATCAAGTCGTTAGAGGATAAGGGTGACAAGACCGGTTATATCCCAACTTTCTTTCATGGAGATCATGGTGCGTCGTCTATAGCAGGGGCATATCTGCGTGGTATAGATGGTTTTGATATTAAGGATACTTATAGGATATTATTGAACAATGCTAATAAACCGCCAACCAGTCCGCGCGGTGGTGGCAGACAGTATCTGGATGAATATTTGCAGAAAGGTTATATCTCTGATCCGGAAATTCAGAATGCAACGGAAACGGCCAAAGGCAGGGCAGGGGTGTCTAAAACATTAGAGTATTCGTACGATGATTACTCGATTGCGCAGATAGCTAAGAAGCTGGGCGATACGGCTAACTATCGTATCCTGATGGCACGGTCTAAGAACTACAAGAATGTGTTCGACAAATCGACCAATTTTATGCGTGGCCGCACAGCAGATGGTGGATGGATACAAAACTTTAATCCGCAATACCCTTATTACGAGTGGCAGTTCCGCGAGGCTAATGCCTGGCAGGTATCGTTCTTTGCGCCGCATGATATGCCGGGATTGATTGCCCTGTATGGCGGGCCGAAACAATTTGAAGCTAAGCTGGATTCGTTCTTTACTATTCCCTGGAATCCGCACTATATAGCGCGTAACGTTGAAACTTTTATAGGCCAATATTGCCAGGGTAACCAGCCCGACCATGAGGCACCGTTCTCGTACACGCTGATTGGAAAACCTGCAAAAACACAGAAAGTGCTCGACAATATTCTGAATAATTTGTACGGCATGGGTCCGAGAGGTATTGAATTAGCAGGCATGGATGATGCGGGTGAGATGTCGGCCTGGTATGTGTTCAGTTCATTAGGACTGTATCCATTGTCGCCTACTGATCCTAAATACATAGTTACTGCACCATTATTTGATGAAGTAAGATGGAGAACCAGTAACGGTAAATACATCACCATATCAAAACCAGGAAAAGGCAGGGCCATCACCTCGATAAAAGTAAACGGCAAAGTGAACAAGGACTACTATATATCACATGATCTGTTTAAGAATGGTGGGAATGTAGTGATTGCGACGAAGTAAGTATCAGCCTTTCTTTGTCATCCCGAACGGAGTGATCTATACACGCGCTTATACGTTGCTATCATCCTGAACATAGTGAAGGGTCTTATACGAGCGATGAGCATTTACGTATAAGGTATTTCGCTACCCGACATCTAAGGCAATATTACCCCTGGCTCTGTTTACCTCTGAAACTATAAAATAAATAAAATAGCGCGGGTAAAATAAACAAACTGCCAATAAGCAGCGCAATGCCCAGGCTGTCAATAGTGCTGGCGGTAGCGTGATTGGTTAATACCGATAAGTTCTTGCCATTTTTACCCATGATAAAGTTAGGGTAGTGGGTATAGCCAACAGACAGCAGGATCATACTCACCTGGAAGGCAGCGAAAATCCGCGGTAGTTGCTTAAAGCCCTTGCTTATGGTTATCCAGAGCAGTACTAATGAAACCGATGCCGCTATCACCGCCCAGCGGCTAACCGGGTTGCCGAAGATCCAGTGGGCCATGTGGATATTCAGCGTTTCGGCAGCCAGGAACACCAGTCCGCCGCAAAAGAAAGCAACAGCGTTAAGTACCTTAGCTTTTTTGACAAAGCGTTTAACGTCGTAATCATCTGTTGCTTCGCCGACCAGGTATATCGCCGCCAGGAAGCCGCAAAGGGCTACGGTAAACAAGCCTACAGCTATAGAGAACCAGTTGAGCCAGCTATACACATAGGCTGTCAGGAAATCGGTTGCAGTAAAATCAATCTGTCTGGATATGGCGCTGCCGGCAATTATCCCCAGAAACAAAGGCGTCAAAAAGCTCGAATAAACAAATATGCTGTTGTATAATGCCTGGGTGCGTTCGCCTTTTATGGCATCGTAACTGCGGAAGGCAAATGCCGTGCCCCTTGCAATAACTCCCATCAGCATAGCTAAAAGCGGGATATGCAGGTAGGTACACATGCTGCTGTAAATATCCGGGAAACCAACAAATAAAATTACCACTGCAATGATGAGCCACATGTGGTTAGCTTCCCATATCGGGCCGATAGCCTGGTACATTGTGGCCCGGGTGCGGTGTTTATTGGTGTCTGACGTGAAAAGCTCGATTATCCCCGCGCCAAAATCGGCACCGCCCAACAAAAAGTAAAGCAGTATAGCGAAGAAAAGGAAAATGATGACTACTGTTAGCATTTTTTTAGTTGATTATAAACCGCGTCATTGCGAACAAGGTACGAGTGTGACAATCTCTATATACAAGGTTACGAAGGTTTGATTTATACCTATCGTGCAGAGATCGCCACGCTATCGCTCGCGATGACGTTTTGATTATTTATCATATAATTCCGGTACCATTTTTATTTGTCGTTGCAGTAAAAATATAACCATCAGGCTCAGCGTGAAATAAATAAAACTGAACAGGTAAAACGAATACTGTATGCCCGGCATGGGTGTTACAGCATCGGCGGTACGCATTACATCCTGGATGATCCAGGGTTGGCGCCCGACTTCTGTAACCGTCCAGCCTGCTTCCAGGGCGATGAACCCTAATGGTGTCGAATAAATAAACAGTTTCAGGAACCAGCTTTTCGTCAGCCAGTTGCGCTTTTTGCCTACCGCTATAAAATACAGGATACCTATCAGCATCATTATTACACCCATGCCTACCATAATCTGGAAGGCATAGTGCGTTATAGGTACGTTGGGTTGATCTTTAACCGGGATCTGGTCAAGGCCCTTAACTTCCTGCTTAAAATT
Organism: Mucilaginibacter sp.; assembly: GCA_036565645.1. Taxonomy (GTDB): domain Bacteria; phylum Bacteroidota; class Bacteroidia; order Sphingobacteriales; family Sphingobacteriaceae; genus Mucilaginibacter. The sequence goes on along the minus strand of DATCXS010000445.1, from coordinate 70 downwards.
ATCATGTATCAAAAAGCTTAACATGCCGGGTATTTCAATAGCATAGTTTACTTTCTTAGCGGCAGTATCC
>DATCXS010000121.1:0-4602 GCA_036565645.1 Mucilaginibacter sp. | reverse complement strand
ATCTTACGCTCGTTAGAGGTGACTTTAAATATTTGTCCTAATGTCGAACCCAGGGCACCGCCTGTTGCAATAATAGGCCCCTCGGCACCAAACGGCCCGCCGGTACCAATGGCAATAGCCGACGAAATAGGTTTTAATATGGTAATGGCTGGTTTAATATTACTCTCATTCACTAATATCTGCTCCATAGCCTCAGGGATACCATGCCCGCGTATGGCTTTTGATCCATACAAGGCCATCAACCCTACAACTACACCGCCTATAACCGGGATAACAATTACCCATGCTCCTAAATGATTATTGGCCGGGCTGTTAAATGCTAAGCTAAACGATCCGAAAAAAGAAATATTGGTCACCAGGTCAATCAGCCCCACTAAAAACTTAGCTATAAAGCTTATGGCTATAGCAACAGCCACACAGTAAAGGCTAATGGTCAATAAACGGCTTTTTACAATTAAAGGCTTTTCACCACCACCTTCGGCAGCTTCTAAACTATTTAGTAATGGCGAAACCGGAATGCCATTGGACGTATCTGAATTTTTCATGATTAAAGAGCGATCGCAATTACGATCGGGGAGATCGAAAAAATGCTTTTTTAATTTTTTGCAAAGGTACAGCTATATTATAAATATAACAATATAATAATAAAATAATTCAATTTAGAATCATTTTGCTTAATTTAAAAACTGCATTAAAAGTCAGTAAAGCTTATTGGCGGACGGCTTTAAAAAAGCTATTTTTAACTATCGCCTTAGTATTATTCAATACATACTAAACTGCATTACTATAAACCTGATCCGTCATGGTCAAATCACTGCTTTTAAGTGGCCTGCTTTCTTTAAGTTTACTTTTAACCGGAAGGTGCGCGATGGCGCAATCTGCCCATACCATCAGCGGAAAAGTTACCGGCGAAAACCAAAAGCCCTTAGCCGGGGCCACGGTATTTGTAGACGGCAGCCAGATTGCAACCGCAACTAACAGCCAGGGTAAATATGAAATTACGGTACCCGGTGCGGGTTCTTATCATTTATCCGTAAAGATGCTGGGATATGGCATTACCGATAAGGATGTAATGCTGAAAAACCAAACAGCTAATTTAGATTTTACACTTGCTGTTACCTCAATAAAATTACACGAGGTTAAGATTGGGTCTGATAAAGCCTGGGCAAAAAATTATGCCATATTTAAAAAGGAGTTTTTAGGCACTACCGAAAATGCGCGGGGATGCGAGATCTTAAACCCGGAGATCATCAATTTCAGTACAAGTAAAGGCATGCTTTATGCCGATGCTGATGACTTCCTCGTCATCGAAAATAAAAAATTAGGCTATCGCATAAAATACCTGCTCAAAACATTTGAGCACAGTGCATTGGCTCACACGGCATATAATGGCGACGTTGTTTTTGAAGAGCTGCCGGGGACAGACGATCAAAAGCGCCAATGGGCAAAAAACCGGCTGGAGACCTACAAAGGTTCAATGATGCATTTTCTTCGGTCGGTATTTACGAATACTACAGAACAGGAAGGATTTGTGGCCTACAAAATGGTCAGCTTTAGCGATTATGATACCAGGCCGGTTAAGTTTGACAGCTTGGTAACAGCAATAGATACATCCTTTATTTCACTAAAATTCAAAGGTTTATATATTGCCTACCAGCTTGACACCGCAGCTACTCAAAAAGCTTTCAAAGCATGGAGCAAACGTCGCGGCGATGTAACGGCCAATCCGGCCGACGCTGTGCACGCTAAATATAAATCTCAACTTTTTCCGCACCTTAAAGAGATTATTATTGATGCCAGCGGCAGCGTATTTTCGGGCTACTCGCTTAGTTTTTTAATCAGGGGCGACTGGACCTATAAGCGTGTCGGCGATCAATTACCATTTGAATATCAACCACCTAACACATCACCATGAAACAGCTATATTTTTGTGTATCACTTTGTATTTTATTGCTGATCAGTTTCCAGGTATCGGCACAAAATAATTTTACCATTAACGGAAAGGTTACTGATACAAATAACGCTCCATTAAAAGGCGCTACCGTGTTTATCAGCGGTTCTGAACGTATTACGGCCTGCGACGACGAGGGCCGTTTCAAATTTACCCGGTTAGATGCCGGCAATTACCACATTATAGTAACCATGGTTGGCTTTACGCCGTTTTCGCAAGCGCTTGTCATTCAAAATAAATCTGAGGATATCAGCATCAAACTCAACGTAAAAGAAATAGAGCTGGCCCAGGTAAACATAGGTGGTAAAGACCATTGGGACAGTTACTTCAAGGCGTTTAAGCAGCTTTTTCTGGGGAAATCAAAAAATGGCAAGGCATGCGTTATCATGAACCCCAGGATCATCAATTTCTCTACAAAAAAGGGCATCCTATTTGCCGACGCTAACGACTTTCTGATCATTGAGAATCCACGGTTAGGTTATCGCGTTAAATATCTGCTGAAATCATTTGGCTATGACTCTTCAAGTGGTATTACCTTATATACCGGCGACGCCAGTTTCGAGCCCATGCAGGGTTCGCCCCGGATGCAGCGCGAATGGAATAAAAACCGTTTCGAAGCTTACCAGGGTTCTTTAATGCACTTTTTGCGGTCTGTGTACCAAAACCGGGTATTAAAGGAAGGGTTTATTATTAACCCCATCATAGACCGGTGGGCTCCCGGCTCCGTGATTTATTACGATGCGCGGCCCCTGCGTTTTGATACTTTGGTAAGGGCCATCGACACCTCATTTGTGGCGCTGAAATTTAACAAGGTGATGTACACCTACAACCCCAAAAAAGCGGCATCCATCAAAACCAACAGCGCCTACCCTATCCAAAAACAAAAAACTGTCGACGGCGGTGTAACTACCATAAAATTATATACGCCAGAAGCCGTTATAGATCACAGAGGGGCGCATCGCGACTTCAGGGATTTCCTGATTGATGGCAAGCTGGCCCGCAACCGTGTAGGCGATCAGCTGCCTTATGAATATGAACCTCCGGCTAATAATTGATATATTTACGCATGACCTTAAAATTACCTAAACCACTATTACTAACACTGGCAATAATTTTCTTTGCCGCCTTAGCGCATGCCCAGGTATTTCTCCCGGTAACCGGCACCGTTGTCGACGAAAAGGGCGATCTTGTAAAAGGCGCCACCGTTTTTATAAGCGGCTCGTTATTTAAAACCGTAACCGACGACAAGGGCGGGTTCAGCATTAACAGCCTTACTGCCGGCTCCTATCAATTAGTGGTAAAAATGATGGGCTACGCGATATTTGACCGCAACATAATTTTACAGGACAAACCAATACAGGTAAACATACCACTCATTATCAAACCCATAGCACTAAGCGAGGTAACTATAGGCCCCGGCGACGCCTGGGATAGTTATTATGTTTTATTTAAAGGCCAGTTTTTGGGCACGTCGCGCTTTGCCGATGGCTGCGAGATACTGAACCCTAAGGTACTTAGCTTCAATTACAATAAAAAGAAAGGCATTTTAACTGCCGAAGCTGATGACTTTATACTGATAGAAAATAAACGATTGGGCTACCATATCCGTTATTTATTGCGCGACTTTCAATTTACGGTAAACGGCAATACCGCCATTTTTGACGGCGATGCTTTGTTTGACGAGATGGAAGGCTCAAAGGGCAGGCGCGCAGCCTGGGCCCGCAACCGCTATGATGCTTACAAGGGTTCGTTCATGCATTTTTTGCGGGCGGTATACGCCAATAATACGTTAAAAGAAGGTTTTATTGCCAACTCGCTGCTCAAAGGCTTTTTAAAGGCCGACGGTGATGTGGATGTACCTATGGTGACTATTGATACGCGCCCGGTACGTTTTGATACCATTGTAAAAAGAGTAGACACCATATTTCAGTCGCTCAAAACCAACCAGCTTTATGTTACTTACGATCCTAAAAAAGCCGCTGCCATAAAAAACGATATAAGGACGGCAACCCTTAAAGACATTAAGCTGGACAATAACGGCACAGAGTCGACAATGGTTAAATTGCCTTTTAAACAAGCTATCATCGACCGCAGGGGCAATTACACCAATTACCGCGCCTTTTTTATTCATGGCGATATGGCCAGCCGGCGCGTAGGCGACAAACTACCGTTTGATTACGAACCTCCGAAGAGATAGGAATCACCGCCTTGATAAGTGCAACCGGTTTATTGTCATCCCGAACGTAGTGAAGGGTCTTATGCATCGTTATAAGATCTTTCGCGCTGTTACACACGATAACACCAAAAAATGTCATCTCGACGAGGTACGGGGAGAGATCCACACACGCGCAATTCCTTACGTATGTATAGATCTCTCCCTACGGGATTTTAAACTCAGACAACTTAAAATCGTTTTTCACTTTTTTAAGCGGAATACCGCCAAATTTTACCCTACGGTGTCTCGTACTTTAAAACATTAAAGATACTTTTGAAGTATAAATTGTAACCGATGCTATCAGAACCTACATACATACCCGCGCGCATAGTGGCCGCATCGCTCGAAAGTCATTTTGCCCAACACCTGGCAGATGCCAGGCAGCGCGGCACCGGCAACCTGGCGCACGAGCCGCAATCGGCCATTATTGAGTCGG
>DATCXS010000107.1:0-4821 GCA_036565645.1 Mucilaginibacter sp. | reverse complement strand
CCGGTCGTCGATTTATTTCTTTGAACAATTATCGTACAGTCGAGCCATTAGGCATCCAATTCAGCGGAGCGGCAAAGGTTAGTTTACCTTCCGCATTCTCAGCCATCAGGATCATACCCTGCGAAAGGATGCCTTTGATCTCGCGCGGCTCCAGGTTTACCAGTATGCTTACCTGCTGGCCGATGATGCCCTCAGGCTCAAAATGCTCGGCAATACCTGACACTACCGTGCGCTGGTCTATACCGGTATCGATAGTCAGTTTCAACAGCTTTTTAGTTTTTGCTACTTTCTCGGCAGCAAGAATGGTACCTATGCGGATGTCCATCGCTGTAAACTGATCGAAATTAATATTTTCCTTTGCGGGTGTTACCGGTTGATCTTCGCTTTTGGCCGGGCCTTCAATAGCTGCTTTTTTATCTATCAATTTTTGTACTTGTTTTTCAATCAGCTCATCTTCTATCTTTTCGAACAGTAACGCAGCCGGGTTTAATTGATGACCATTGGCAAATACTATTTCCTCGTCAAAAGCAACCACATCTTTAGGCCAGTTCAACATCCGGAATATCTTTTTGGCCGTGCCCGGCAAGAAAGGTTGCAGGCAAGTAGCCAAATGACCAATCAGCACCAGGCAATTATGTAAAGCGTCCTTCGCCTCATTAGGATTGGTTTTGATAGTTTTCCACGGTTCTTTCTCCGTTAGGTAACGGTTGCCCAGGCGGGCAATTTCCATCATGGTTTGCTGTGCCTGTCTAAATTTATAAGCTTCAAAGCTGGCTTCCATTTCGTCATAAAACTTACCCACCTCGTCGTTTAAGTTTTGGTCTGTAAAGCTTATGGTATTGGTCGACGCTTCTATTTTACCATCGTAAAACTTGTGCATCAATATCATCACCCGGTTAACAAAGTTGCCCAGAATAGCCACCAACTCGTTGTTTACACGGTCGCGGTAGTCTTTCCAGGTAAACTCGCTGTCACTGGTTTCGGGGGCTATGGCGGTCAGGTAATAACGCAGCTCGTCAACCTTATTCGGCAGATCTTCCAGATACTCATGCATCTCGACGCTCCAACCGCGGCTGGTACTCATTTTGTCACCCTCCAGGTTCATAAACTCGTTGGCGGGCACATTTACGGGCAGTACAAAATCGCCATGCACCTTCAGCATCACCGGGAACACAATACAGTGGAACACAATATTATCCTTGCCAATAAAATGCACCAGTTTAGTATCCTGATCTTTCCAGTAAAGCTCCCAGTCTTTGCCATGATCGGCAGCCCATTGTTTGGTGGCAGATATATATCCTATCGGCGCATCAAACCAAACATATAAAACTTTGCCATCAGCTCCTTCAACCGGCACCTTGATACCCCAATCCAGGTCGCGGGTCACTGCGCGTGGCTGCAGGCCGCCGTCAATCCAGCTTTTGCACTGGCCGTAAACAGTAGCGCGCCAATCTTTGGCATGGCCTTTCAATATCCATTCTTTCAGCCAGTCTTCATATTTGTCTAAAGGCAGATACCAGTGTTTGGTAGGTTTTAATACAGGTTTGTTGCCGCTCAGGGTAGAGCGGGGGTTAATCAGCTCAGAAGGGCTTAAAGATGTGCCGCATTTTTCGCACTGATCGCCGTAAGCATTCTCATTGCCGCAATTAGGGCAAGTGCCTATAATATAACGGTCGGCAAGGAAAGCATTGGCGTGCTCATCATAATATTGCTCTTCTTCCTTTTCAACAAAAATATGTTTGTCGTTTAGGTTAGTAAAAAACTCGCGGGCCGTTTCATGGTGCAATGGCTCGCTGGTGCGATGGTAAATATCAAATGATATGCCCATCTGCGCGAATGAGCTTTTGTTGATCTCGTGGTATTTGTCGATAATAGCACGGGGCGTGGTATGTTCCTTCATAGCCTGGTTGGCAATGGCAGTTCCGTGTTCATCACTACCACATACAAATATAACATCGCGTTTTTTAAGACGCAGATAACGCACATAAAGATCGGCAGGTATGTATGCACCGGCTAAGTGCCCCAGGTGTTTAGGGCCGTTGGCATAAGGCAGCGCGGCAGTAATAGTATATCTTTTATAGTCTTTTGGTTCCAATATTTAGCTGTATTTTTATAGTTTGCAAAGATAAATTATTTTATTGAGGAAGTTTGGCATCAAGATGCCGGATAAGCCAAATGCAGCGATTAAACTAACCAATCCCCAATTTTGACATGAGTATAATGCCTCCCTACCTTAAAAAGGGCGATAAAGTTGCCATAACCTGCCCGGCAAAGAAGCTTCCGAAACCGATGACGGATGCTATTGCCTTACTTGAATCGTGGGGATTGGAAGTGGTTTTAGGCGACACCATAAATGCAAGCTACCATCAATTTGCCGGCGACGACGAGTTACGCGCCGGAGATATGCAACGTTTTACTGATGACGACGATATTAAAGCCATCATCGCCGCTAGAGGCGGTTACGGAACCGTCAGGATGATAGATAAGGTTAATTTTGATCGCTTAAAAGAAAACCCTAAATGGATTATTGGGTTTAGCGATATTACCCTATTGCATTTGCATTTATATGCTAAGTATGGCTTACAAACCATTCACGGGCAAATGCCTGTAAACGTGCCCGATGCTTCGGCAAAGTCGCTGCAATCGCTTAAAAACGCATTGTTTGGGCATGAGGTTTCTTGTCAGTATAAACCACATGGCAGGTATAGAAACGGGGTAGCTAATGGAGTACTTATTGGCGGCAATTTGAGCCTGCTCATCGCCTCATTAGGATCAGTATCTGATTTTAGCTATGATGGTAAGATCTTATTTATTGAGGATGTAGGCGAATATCTATACGCCATTGATCGTATGATCAGAACATTGGACCGTGCCGGAAAATTGAAAAACTTGGCCGGGTTGATTGTAGGGGGATTTACGGATATCAAAGACAATGATATTCCTTTTGGACAAACCGTAACTGATATTGTCATGGAAGTAGTCAAAAATTACGCGTACCCGGTTTGCTTTGATTTCCCGGCGGGGCATGTGCCTGATAACCGGGCGCTGATATTGGGTAGGAAAACTCACCTGGAAGTAAGCGCCGAAAAGGTTGATCTCAATTACTTATAAAGAATCAATTAGACTTTAAACGAAAAAGGGTACCTGTTTGACAGGTACCCTTTTTACATTATCTTAATTAAAATTATTTAGTAAGATTTGGGTTATACAAGAACTCGCCAGATGGAGTAACAAAAGTTAACTCAGGAGCATCGTATTGAAAAGTCTCTCCTACTAAAAACAAGTGATTATCACCTTTAGTTACAGCGTGTTTGTTACGTTTCATAGCTAAGTAGGTTTTACCTTCACCCCACAATTCGATGCGGGTTTGCAGGTAAATTTCTTCTTTGAGATCAGCACCAGTTAGCAGATCAACATAAGCATAATCCAGGGCTGAAGGAAATCTTTGTGCTAATAGTAACTTAATTTCTGTTTTTGCACCACCTTCATCTCCTAAACGCACTCTGGCTTCTGCGTTTAACAGCACCATTTCGTCTGCACGCATGTAAATGTAGTCGTCGGTAATATTGCGCTGACCTCCTTCTTCACGGTTTTCGTTAAAGAATTTACCTGTAGGTAATAAACCACCATAATCCGGGTTATCATCAAATTGTTTCTTTCTGATATCGGTAGGACGAATGGCGTCATATAATCCCTTATCAATAAATTTAGGATCGCCTGCCCACGCATAGCTATAGGTAAAAATATCCATTTGACCCCACCACGAAACAAGATCAAGATTGCTTGATAAAGTAATATCAGCACCCCATATCCAACTTGGGGTTGCTAAATTGTTAAAGCCAGATTGAGGATTAGTAACTTTACCGCTACCATCAAGATTAGCAACAACCTCACTTGGAGTTGTTAACGGATATTTAGCCAAAACAGAGTCTGTCAAATTGATAACACGAGTCAAGTCTGCATTTGTACCTCTGGCAGCTAAGGCATAAGCTAATAAGCCTTTAGCTACATCCGAATCAATATGATTTTTATCAGGACGGGTAAAATCAGCTAATAAACTGTTAGCCTGATCAAGGTCACTAATAATCTGGGTATATACCTGAGCTGAAGTAGCCATCGGTACCTCAGCCTGGTTAGTGCTTGTTAATATTGGTAATATTTTTTCGGCACCTGTACCATAGCCTTTAGGCGAATAAAGATTAGCCAGATAAAAATAAGCATAAGCACGCATAGCTTTTGCCTGGCCCATGTAATGTTTTACATCATCATTAGCCAAAGTTGCGTCATTACCCCCTAATACGTCTATAACTGTATTAGCAGCATATATTATTTTATAATAATAACGATACGGCTGATAATCAGTAGATGAAGCACTATTTTTTGTAGATTGATATCTTTCCAGATTGGTATACCAGCCATAGTTAGTTGCACCAAGCAACAAGTCGGCAGAAAGCATGTCTGAATAAATATCATAACCCTTCTGACCAAAGTCATCATGATTTTGAGTAGTGCCATTAGTAAAATCACCTGTGAAATCCTCATACATCGTGGTGTATAAACCCGAAACGCGGGCATCCAAAAGCTTCGGATCTTTTTTTACTTCTTCCTGTTCCTGTACAGTTGACACTTTCTCACTCGGCTGCTCATCCAGGAAAGATTTTTTACAGCTACTTGCAAAAGCTAATAAAGCAAATGCACTAACATATATTTTTAAATTTTTCATTGTTTAAATCTCTTTACAAATTAAAACTTCACATTTAAACCGGCTGACAAAGTTGACAACGGAGAATAGTTATAAATACTGCTCAGTCCATCTTCTGC
>DATCXS010000254.1:0-5841 GCA_036565645.1 Mucilaginibacter sp. | reverse complement strand
ATCGCCTATAATTACAACGCTTGCGCCGTACTCCAACTCCTGTGCAGAAAAGTTGCGGCCAAGCGCCAGTTTATACCCGTTAGTTTGCAGGTAATTTTCGTTAGTGCCGGTCATGCTAACATTGGGGTTTGTTTTCTCGCTGGCATATTTGGCCACTGCTGTACCTGTTAAGTTGAAATTAATAGACACCAGCGCAGGCAACCGGTACAAGGTTTTAAAACGCTGGGCCTGGTCATAACGGATTGACGGATACCATTTACGGTGGCCGCCATTGCCAAAATTAATGCCCGATCCGCGGTTTTGTATAGTAAATGAGTTAGCGCCCAGGCTCGAAAAAGCATCGGTAGTATATTGTTTGATGCCCTCGATAGCAGTCAATATCCCCACCAAAGCCATAATGCCAATAGCAATTATGAGCGAAGTAAGCGAGGTACGCAGCCGGTTGCCTGCAATTGATTGCAATGCAATAGACACGTTTTCTCTAAGCGTGGTTTGAACCGGCATAGTATAAAATTAAAAACAAACTCAGCTATAAGACTAACCGGGGTATAGGTTGTTACATTACATACAGCGTTATTTAACAAGTATATTAAAAAGATTTTGGTAACTTGAAGAATTAAAATTAAAACCATGAAAATCATTAAATCTGTATTGGCTTTGCTTATTTTATTGAGTGCAGCCACTTACACCAAAGCGCAAACCGGCGCCGGTGCATCAATCAGTAATGTTGTAACCGGGTATCTGGATCTTAAAAATGCTTTAGTTACTGATAATAATACTGCCGCCCAACTCAAAGCCAAAGCCCTGCACGATCAGGTAATTGCGGTGAAAACCACAGACATGACGCCAAAAGAATTGAGCACCTGGAAAAGCTATGCCGACAAGCTAAGCTTCGACAGTCGCCATATCAGCGAAAGCCAGTCTATCGATCATCAGCGCGAACACTTTGCGTCGCTATCAAAAAATATCTATGCAGTTTTAAAAGTGTTTCGGATAAATAACACGCCCCTTTACTGGCAATACTGCCCGATGAAAAAAGCCAGCTGGTTAAGTGATAAGCAAACTATTGAAAACCCATATTACGGCAAATCAATGCTGGATTGCGGCAGCGTGAAGGAAACTTTGAAAGGCACTAAGTAGAGACGAGAGCTGAGAGTAAAGAATCAAGAGTCAAGAATCAAGGTTTTGATGAGAACCGCTTATAAATAAAAAAGCCCCAGATAATTTGAGGCTTTCTTATTTCTTTACTCTTAATTCTTAATTCTTAATTCTTGATTCTTTACTCTTAGCTCTCGTCTCTATACCGAGAACGATGTGCCGCAACCGCAGGTTTTGGCAGCGTTAGGGTTATTAAAGGTAAAGCCACGGGCGTTTAATCCGTCCTGAAAATCAATTTCCATACCTAACAGGTACATGCCATGTGCTTTGTTCATAAATACGCGCAGGCCTTCAATTATATATTCGTTGTCGCCGTCTTTTTTCTGGTCGAAACCCAAAACATAGCTCATGCCAGAACAGCCGCCGCCTTCAACACCAATGCGCAGACCAAAATCTTCGCTAATTTCTTGCTGATCTTTTAATTTATATAATTCTTTAACGGCCCCTGGGGTAATAGTAACCGGTGCAGTTTCAACAGCGATACTCATCTTATTTTTAATTAACTACACAAATATAATGTAAAATGCGGATTTTTGTTTCGGCGTCAATATTTATGACCTGCGCCTAACATAAACTGAATTATGACCTTTTATCCCTATTTGTTAGATATTGTAAAATATACCGTTGCCGGCCTGGGTGTAGTGTGGATAGCCTTTTATCTGCTAAAGCCTTACCTCGATCGCAACGAAAGTATACAGCTTGTTGAACTGAAGAAAACCATCAGCAGCCAAACATTGCCCTTGCGTTTACAGGCTTATGAACGCGTAGTATTATTTATAGAGAGGATTAATCCCATCAACTTATTGGTCCGTTTGAATAATCCCGACTACTCGGCCGCCGAATTATATGTGCTCATCGTAGCCGAACTGCGCAACGAGTACCAGCACAATGTCTCCCAACAGATCTACGTGAGCCCTAACACCTGGGCCATAGTAAAGCGATTGAAGGACGAAACCCTGGGCCTGGTTAACAACGCCATTAAAGATCTGCCGGAAAATGCAACCGGTTTAGAATTAAGCAGAGTGATATTGACCCAGATCGGCATCGCAGAGAATAATCCTTACGATACCGGCCTGGCACTCATCCGTCAGGAACTGGAGCAATTATTTTAAAAGATATGTCGGACATGCGGAAAACAACATCGGGTATCGAAATTAAGGAGGTTTATACCGAACCTTCACAAATGAATGAACTACCCGGCGAGTTTCCATATACCCGCGGCATACAAAAAGACATGTATCGCGGCAAGCCCTGGACAATGCGCCAGTATGCAGGATTTTCTACTGCCGAAGAATCAAACAAACGCTACCATTATTTATTAAGTCAGGGCACCACCGGGCTGTCGGTGGCGTTTGACCTGCCTACCCAGATCGGTTACGACTCAGACCATGAGCTGGCCGAAGGCGAAGTAGGAAAAGTTGGGGTAGCTATTGACTCATTGAAAGACATAGAGATATTATTTGATGGCATAAAGCTAAGTGATATCACCACCTCGATGACCATTAATGCAACGGCTTCTGTTTTGCTGGCCATGTATATCGCGTTAGCAAAAAAGCAAGGTGCCGATTTAAAGCAACTTTCGGGAACCATACAGAACGATATATTAAAGGAGTATGTTGCGCGCGGTACCTATATCTATCCACCTGGCCCGTCCATGCGGTTAATTACCGATGTCTTTGAGTACTGCAGTAAAGAGCTGCCTAAATGGAATACTATATCTATATCAGGCTATCATATCCGCGAGGCCGGGTCCACTGCGGTGCAGGAGCTTGCTTTTACGCTGGCCAATGGTAAAGCTTATTTGAAGGCGGCTTTAAGTAAAGGTTTAGACATTAATGTTTTCGCAAAGCGATTATCATTCTTCTTTAACTGTCATAATAATTTTTTTGAGGAGATAGCCAAATTCAGGGCAGCACGCAGGATGTGGGCCAATATTGCCAAAGAATTAGGCGCTACCCACCCCGGCGCGCAAAAGCTGCGTTTCCATACACAAACCGGCGGCTCGACATTAACTGCGCAGCAGCCTATGAATAATATAGCGCGGACAACTACCCAGGCTTTAGCCGCTGTTTTGGGCGGCACACAATCGCTGCATACCAATGGCTATGACGAGGCTTTGTCGCTACCCACCGAGGCTGCGGCCGGGATAGCCCTGCGTACCCAGCAGATCATCGCTTTTGAAAGCGGGGTTACTGATACAGTGGACCCGCTGGCAGGCTCTTATTTTATAGAAGCCTTAACGGATGAGCTGGAGGCAGCCGCATTATTATATATAGATAAGATAGACGCTATGGGCGGCTCGGTAAAAGCTATTGAGCAGGATTACATGCAGCAGGAGATTGCTCATGCAGCTTGTCAATATCAAAATGAAATTGAAAGCGGCGAACGCGTTATTGTAGGCGTAAATAAGTTTACACAGGGCGAAGTGCCCCTAACCAATGTATTCAGGATTGATGATGCTATTCGCCTGCGGCAGATAGAAAAAATAGAGATACTGAAGGCCGGTCGGGATAATGATATAGTAAAAGAAAACCTGGCAATGCTTAAAATAGCGGCTCAACAAAGTGATAATCTGATGCCTTTTATATTAACTGCAGTAGAAAGTTACGCTACCCTCGGCGAAATTGCCGATACTTTGCGTACTGTTTTTGGAGAATACTAGAGCTTTTCAGAATAAACCGGATAATATTTTTTTGTCGATATTATCGAATGGCGTCTATAATCAACCGTTAAACGCGTGGCCGGACTTTAAGTAAAATTATAAATAAGGCGTCTAAAACTCTGTAAATGCAATATTTAATAGGGGATAAAATTGTAATTAGTTTCTCAACCGCTAAAATATAACTTTTATCTCCAAAAAATCACAACAAATTCGACACTTTTTTTGAAATTTATTTTCACAAAAAATGAAAAAAGAATTTTTTAATTCGCTTTTTTTCCGAATATTCGATGTTCCGTAGCAATCCCAATGAAAGTGTCGCTGGTGGGTTGAAAATCAATATTTTAGTAAAATCCCGTATGGAAAAAACTTGTACAAACGTCTGGAATAGCTGTCTCCAAATCATTAAAGATAATATACCTGCGCAAAGCTTTAAAACGTGGTTCGAGCCAATTAAAGCATTACGCATGGAGGGCAGCGTTCTGACCATACAAGTTCCGAGTTTGTTTTTCTACGAATGGCTGGAAGAGCACTATGTTCAGCTGTTGCGTAAAACAATAAAGAAACAATTAGGTGATGATGGTCGTTTAGAGTACAATATAGTTGTCGAGCAATCGTCAACCAGCAAACCATATACTACCAATATGCCCTCAAACGGAAACGGTGCCGAATCAAAAAATCAATCGATGCCTATCCCTATTTCAATAAATAAGGATATTAAGAATCCGTTTGTAATTCCCGGATTAAAAAAGCTGAATGTCGATCCGCAACTAAACCGTCAATATACCTTCGAGAATTTTGTGGAAGGCGATTGTAACCGCCTGGCCCGTTCGGCCGGTTATGCGGTGGCGGCTAAACCTGGTGGCACCTCGTTTAACCCATTAATGATTTATGGTGGCGTAGGTTTGGGCAAAACCCACCTGGCGCAGGCCATCGGTAACGAAATTAAACGCACTTTGCCCGACAAGCTGGTACTATATGTATCATGCGAGAAATTTACACAGCAATTTGTTGATGCTTTAAAGCATAATAATATAAACGACTTTGTGAACTTTTACCAGGCCATTGATGTACTGATCATGGACGATGTGCACAACTTTGCCGGTAAAGAAAAAACACAGGATTTCTTCTTCCATATCTTTAACCACCTGCATCAGTCGGGCAAACAACTCATTATTACTTCTGATAAAGCACCTAAGGACCTTGCAGGTTTAGAGGAACGTTTGTTATCAAGATTTAAATGGGGCCTGAGTGCCGACCTGCAAATACCTGATCTGGAAACCCGCATGGCTATCCTTAAAAACAAAACATATCAGGATGGTATTGAGTTGGGCGATGATGTGATTGAGTATGTGGCACACAACATTGACAACAACGTACGTGAGTTGGAAGGCGCAATGGTGTCATTGCTGGCACAGTCAACCCTTAACCGTAAGGAGATTGACCTGAACCTGGCTAAGCAAATGCTGAAGAACTTTGTGAAAAACTCTTCCAAAGAAATTTCGATGGAGTATATCCAAAACCTGGTTTGCGAGTATTTTGAAGTACCTATTGATATGGTAAAATCACAAACCCGTAAACGTGAGATTGTGCAGGCCCGCCAAATATCCATGTACCTGGCCAAGGCGCATACCAAAAGCTCGTTGAAATCAATAGGGCATTTCTTTGGCGGCCGCGACCACTCTACCGTTATTTACGCCTGCCAGACTGTTGAAGATTTAATTGATACCGATAAGAAATTTAAAGGCTATGTAGCCGATATACAGAAGAAATTGAAGATGTCTTAAGAGATGTATTCTTGAAAACTTTAAGCGCCATTATGATTGTTCATAATGGCGCTTTTGCTTGCACCCTACCGACACGCTGAATTATAAAACCCACGGCCTCTGAAGGAGAAAATGACATATTTTATCGGGCATCTTGCAAACTAATTTGCTTATGAACGCACATATAAAGTTTTAAAACCGTTCAAGGTGTTATGTCGCTATCTTTTATTTCCTTGTGTTCATCAGCTTTTATCTCTG
>DATCXS010000099.1:0-6458 GCA_036565645.1 Mucilaginibacter sp. | reverse complement strand
AAAGCGCCAGAGGAAAAGTTCCCGAAAGAAGCGATAAAGGAAGCCGGTTATAATGCGATCTGGCATGGGCAAAAAAGCTGGAACGGCGTCGCCATATTAGCCAAAGGCGAGATCAGGGAACTGAAACGCGGTTTGCCCGGCGATCCGGAAGATCTGCATAGCCGCTACATTGAAGCTTTAGTAAACGACGTAGTGATAGGCTGCTTATACCTGCCAAACGGCAACCCAGCCCCAGGACCGAAATTTGACTATAAACTGCAATGGTTCGAGCGTTTTATTACCCATGCCGAAGGCTTATTGGCCCGCGGAATACCCGTAGTATTAACCGGCGATTACAATGTAATGCCTACCGAAAAGGATGTGTACAAACCCGAACGCTGGCTTAACGATGCGCTTTTCCGTCCCGAAACACGCGAGGCCTTTCACCGCCTGGTAGCGCAGGGCTGGACGGATGCTTTACGCAAGCTATATCCTGACGAAACCATTTATACCTTTTGGGATTATTTCAGGAACGCCTATGGTCGCAATGCCGGTTTAAGGATTGATCATTTTCTGTTAAGTCCCGAGGTTGATGCGAGGTTGAAGTCGGCAGGGGTTGATAAGCACGTACGTGGTTGGGAAAAGTCGAGTGATCATGCGCCGGTTTGGATTGAATTGGAGAATATTAGTGCCTAAACATTTTACGCCATATTTAGCGTATTTATAGGTCTCCCCCATTGGTCGAGACATCAAAATAAAATTGTCACTTCTCCTTTAAAGGCCGCAGGTTTTATTACTCAGGATGACAATTAAATTATTACAAATTCAATTTAGCAAAGAAATCCCACAACACAATACCCGCCGAAACCACAATATTGAACGAGTGCTTGGTACCAAATTGTGGTATCTCGATACAGGTGTCAATGATCTGCATTACCTCGTCGCTGACACCATTAACCTCATTGCCGAAGATCAGGGCGTATTTGGCGTTATTGTCGGGTGTAAACTCATTTAACATTACACTGTTTTCGGCTTGCTCAATGGCGATGATCCGGTAGCCATCGGCGCGAAGTCTTTTGACGACCTCAACCACATTTTCATGATAACTCCAGTTAACCGAAGCAGTGGCACCCAGAGCAGTTTTTTCGATTTCGCGATGCGGTGGCTGCGCGGTAATACCGCACAAGCAGATCTGCTCCACAGCAAAACCATCAGAGGTGCGGAATATCGAACCGATATTATGCATACTCCGCACACTATCCAGCACCACTGCCACGGGCAGTTTATCCTGTGCTTTAAACTCTGATACGGTGACGCGGTTAAGCTCGTCTAATTTTAGTTTGCGCAATGTTGGTGATTAGTTGATTGGGGTTATAGACTTACGAAGTTTTAAAACTTCGTAAGTCTGATTATGTTATCGGTTATGCTTCGCTGCTCACTAATAAAGTGCCCACGCCATCACCTATTAATGATTGATATACAGATGGCGCATAGCCTATTTTATCGGTGTAGTAAGCTTCTAACTCCTTGCTAAAGGCATCAAATGCAGCCTGATGTACCAATGCGATGGCGCAGCCGCCAAAACCGGCCCCGGTCATACGTGCACCTGCTACTTGCGGATTGGTTTTTGCGTATTCAACTACAGTGTCAAGCTCTTTACCGCTTACTTCATACAAGCTGCGCAGTGAGTCGTGCGAGGCGTACATCAGTTTACCAAATCCGGCCAGGTTGTTGGCAGCTAAAGCATCGGCAGCCAGTTTAACGCGGTCGTTTTCTTCAACCACATGTTGCGCACGTTTGCGTACTACTTCGTCAGTTATCAGGTTTTTATGCTTATCAAAGGTGGCTGTGTCAATCTCGCATAAATAATCAATATTCAGTTCCTTTTTCAATGCTTTCAGCGCGGTTTGACATTCTTCAACCCGCTCATTATATTTCGATTCAACCAGCTTGCGCGATTTATTGGTGTTGATGATAGCCAGGACATAGTTGCCCAGGTTACTGTCTACAATGTTATATTCCAAAGTATCGCAGTTCAATACAATTGCTTTGTCTTTTTCGCCAAAGGCAACGGCAAACTGATCCATGATACCACAGTTCAGGCCCATAAAGCGGTTCTCTACCGATTTAGCGATCTTCACCAGTTCCAGCTTATCATAGCCTGCATTAAACAGGTCATTCAACGCATAGGCAGTTACCACCTCTATAGAAGCAGACGATGATAAACCTGCACCGATCGGAATATCGCCAAAAAACAACATATCCAGCCCGGTAATTTTATGGCCGTCTTTAGTAAAATGTTCAATTACACCCAACGGAAAGTTAAACCAGCCATCGCCGTCTTTCTGATAGCTTGCCTGTACCGGTACTTCAACGTTTTCCTCAAAATTTAAACTCCTGAAACGAAATACATTGTCTTGATTAGGGTTAATGAGCAAATAAGTGCCGAATGTAATAGCACAAGGCATTACAAGGCCGCCATTGTAATCGATATGCTCGCCGATAAGATTTACCCTGCCCGGCGAAAAGTAGGCGTGTTGGGCTTCTTTATGATATACTTCGTTAAACTTTTGTTGAAGTTGATGTTTCATTTCAGGCTTTTTTATTGATTTGGCAAATATTGTAAATATTACACTATTAGTCTTAATATTGATTATAATAATTGTCAAAATATTAAACACATTTAACATCGAGCTGTTCCATTTATATTACCATAAACTAAAATTCAAAACCATGAACCAATATTTGATTACCGCATACGATTATACCGACGAAGGGGCATTTGACCGCCGCATGGGCGTAAGGCCGCATCACCTGGATGGCGCCCGCGACCTGAAAGCCAAAGGCAACTACGTTATAGGCGGCGCCATGATTAACGAAGAAGGAAAAATGATAGGCTCGGTCATGATATTACAGTTTAAAAATGAGGAGGAGCTTGAGGCCTGGAAACAGGGCGAACCTTACATCACCCAAAAAATATGGGAATCGGTAGATATTAAGCCATTTAAGGTTGCCGACGTTTAGGCTGCTTTGTTAGTAATACTCAATCTTCATAACATCGATCACAACATATTTGCCATTATATAGAAAGCTGGTTACAAGCGGGTTGCCGTATTTGTCCAGTTTGTTGTACTTATAGGTAAAGCTGGCTATTTTATTGCCTGTAATTTTTGCGGGTGGCCCGCCCACGTAAATTAGGTTTGAATCTATGCGGGTATAGCCATATCGTTCGTAGTTAATGGTTTCGTGGCTTTCTCGTTTGCCGTTTTTAATTATTACCTGGTCTGTCTTTCTGTTTTGGTTATCGTAGGTTTCAATGACTTGGCTTTTTACCAATCCGTTTTTGATCTCGGTTATGTTATAAACGGTTTTACCGGCATTGTATTTATATACTTTTTTAGAGTCTGTCGAAAGATAAAAAGTATCAATACCGGTTTTTTCATCAATCAATCTGCTAACAAAAGTGTGTTTGTTATGATGTTCTGTTACAATTATTCTGCCCGGCTATCGCGGCTGTAACTATATGCTGTAACATCGTTCGGGGCAACGTATGATCTTACTAATCGGCCCTCTTTATTATAGATACTTCTGAGCGTATCAAAAAAATGGCTTGTTCTTGATTTTCTGAGCAGACCTTGTTCCCACATGGTACGCCCCGCGGTATCATAATTTACCACGACCTTACAAATCCAGTTGTTGTTTGGAGTAGTTATGTTTTGCGACCAGTCATAACTATATTCTGTAGTAAATTTAACCTTTCCTTTTAAAGTAAGGGGGGTTAATTGCGCATGTGCAAACTGGCAAATTAACAAAGCCACAGTGATAAATGCAGGTTTCATAGGCGGTTAGGTTGTTGTATATCAAATATAAAAAAAGGACATGATGTTTTTATGTTAGTCCGGATTATAATCCAGGACTGACTTTGGGGGATTTGTAATCCCCTGTCCCGCGGATTGCAAATCCGCCATTTATTAAGTCCGGGATTATAAATCCGAACTAACGTTGACGTTGAATTGAAATCGCTTTTAAACCGGACTAACATCGGAATGACATTGAGATCTCTGAGCTATGGGTAGACTTTAAACATTCTTTCCTCGCAATGAAGCGCTTGCTCAATCTTCTAAACAAACCACTGATTTAAGCAGGCGATATACTATCCAGCTCCTTAATATCATCTTCGCTTAACTGAATGTCGATAGTTTTCATGTTTTCTTCCAGGTGTTCAACGCTTGATGTGCCGGGTATCAGCAAGATATTATCGGCATGGTTTAGCAACCAGTTTAAGGCCACCTGGTGTATTGATGCCCCATGTTTACCGGCTATGGTTCTTAATTTCTCCTGTGCCGAAATATTGCCTGCATTCAGCGGGAACCATGGTATAAACGCAATGTCCTGCTCTTTGCAATAATCCAGTACCGGCTCCCATTTGCGGTTATCAACACTGTACATGTTTTGTACCGATACCACCTCAAAATATTGCTGGGCATCTTTAATATCTTCGACACTTACTTCGGACAAGCCAATATGTTTTACTTTGCCGGTTTGTTGTGCTTCCTGCAAAAATTCAAAGGTAAGTTCGGCAGGCACTTTAGGGTCTATGCGGTGTAATTGGTAAAGATCTATTTGTTCCAGCTTTAGCCGCTTTAAACTACCGTCCAGCGCTTTTCTTAAATGATCGGGATGCCCGTTTATTGGCCATTGATCCGGCCCGGTACGTTCCAGTCCGCCTTTGGTGGCAATGATCAGCCCCGCCGGATAGGGATGCAACGCCTCAGCAATCAACTCCTCAGAAACATGCGGACCGTAGCTGTCGGCAGTATCAATAAAGTTTACCCCCAGTTCAACAGCGCGTTTCAATACGCGGATAGATTCGTCATGATCTTTAGGCGGCCCCCAAATGCCTTGACCGGTTATACGCATGGCGCCATAACCCAAACGGCTTACGGTTAAATCGCCGCCTATAGTAAATGTTCTGCTGTAAGAATTAAGTGTATTAGCCATAGCTTTGCTTATTGTAGTTAAAGTAGAACTACAATATAGGCTAAAGGTTTGGTGATGATGGTTGATTAGACGTCATTTTTGGATGTAATCACCAAAATAAAATCTCATCGACCAACGGGAGAACTTCTCTCTCTTGAGAGGGTGATTTACTTCACTGTATACCTGTAAACCGTACGACCTATATTACCCTTATTGTCAATACCTTCGACAATAGCGCGGTAGGTGCCAGTCCCGTCAGCGTTAAAAAAACCGAACTTGGCGGTACCTGTTGCTTTATCGGTAACTACTTTGGGGTTCCAGTAAATGGTGGTACGCAAATCACCGCCCAGGGCGCCAGTTTTGGTAGCATCGTATTTAGGCGAATAAAACTCGCGGGTCATGTAATAACCTTTGGGCGTAAGCTTTACTGCGCTGTATTGCGGGGTCAGCAATTCGTTAAGCAGCTCTTTATCCAACGGTTTCTTTTTGTCTTTTTTACTACTGACTACAATTACACCCTCTGTATTATCCATTTTATTAAGCCCGCTTAAACCGTCGTTAAAGTAAACCTCAACCTGGTCAATAGTAGTCGGGTCAATGCTCTGAAAGTTTAAAAAGTCGGCAGGCATACCATCAAAGTAAATAGCGGCAGGCACACGTCTGCCGGCGTTATAATTGCGGCTGATATATAGTTTATCGTCATCATACGTCATGCCTGGAATAGTATTTTTTAAGCAATCATACAAAGTAGGGCAGCCCGAAAAGCGCGACGGATCCATTACATGATCCGGGATGTTACCCAAACCGGTTAGCATGGTATAGTCGGCGTGGCTTTGTTTTTTAGGTGCGCGGGTGTCTTTAATAATAACCTCTTTAAGATTGCGCGAGTTAGCTTGTATCTTTTTATCGTTTTGCAGATAAGCATTCAGTGCGGTGTCTATATTGGCAAGCTCATCCGGGGCGGTTATACTTGGTACAGGCGGCTGCGGAGCAACGTTGTTAACTATAATAAGCATATTGTTGCCGTTGGTGTTGCCGCGTGCATTAACTACCGCTTTAACCGAGTCGGGGAAATATAGTTTTGGTATAACAAACTCGCCATTCTTATTGGTATTTACTGTTGATGATACACGCATGTTTTTAACATAAAAATTTACGATGCCGTTTGGTACAGGCATGCCTGAAGCCGTACGCAACGTGCCCGAAATTGTTATTCCATCCTCCGGAAAATATTTGATGGTTGGCACGTTATTGGCCAATATGTCTTTATATGAAACACGGCGATATCCCTGGGTAAGCATTAGTACATCAAGGTCTGATGCTGTTTTATCATTAACGTTGGTAAAGTAATAGTTTGGTTTTTCTATGTAACCTTTCAATTCTGATGTTAACAGCAGATTGGTTAAAATAGTGGTTTCTGCGGTTTCGTTGTAAGGTACCTTACGGTCATCAATCACGGCTACAGACAGATTGGCCAAAGCAGGCTGCCCGGCCGCAGT